>JARFRB010000109.1 GCA_029287455.1 Pelagibius litoralis
ATGGTTGCCGAGATCACGGGTCAATATCCGGATCGCTCCCTTGAATGGAACGAAGCACAGTTCATCTGCATCGACTCTTTATTGCGCGAGCGGCCGGCAAATCAGTAAGGACGGTGAGCGTTGCGACCGCCAGGTCGGGAGACTGAGACGACGGTCTCCGAACCGTTCCAAAGCAGCTTCGACCACCCAGGGCTCGAGAGCGATCCGCCCCGTGTCGCGATAGCGGTCGAGCTTTTTTGCTATGCGCAATGGTTCAAGCGCGCAACTGACGCTTCCCGGCTTTACGAAGACGAGGTCCACTGCGAGAGTTTGTTGGTTCGCAAGGTTAGGATCGGTGAGAACCGGGTTGGTAAATCCAAACTCCACTATGGAAGCAATAATTTGATCAACCTGGCGCTTTGGATGGGTCCTTGCATTTCGAGGATCAGGTTTGAGCTCAGCCAGGGGCCGATAAATAACCGACAGGCAAGGGGTGGTGAAAGTTCGTGAGTCATATCAGAATCTTATCCGCTAATACTGCTAAAGTGGTAGAGCATCTGACACTTATCTTGTGGATTTTCAACCCTTGTTTCTGTGGCTGGACATTGGCGCTGAAAGGAGCATAGCTGTAGGCGCGCCCGGTTTTACTGGCTTTCCTCGGTAGCGGCGGGATTGTTTCGCCGTGGAATCGAGGGAATCACAATGTCTAATTTCATCAGCGATATAGAATCGGGAGCTCAGAAACTAGAAGATCTTGATCTCGAGGGTTTGCGGAGGTTTTGGCGCAATCACTACGGATCACCGCCTCGGATCCGGTCTTTAGAGCTCTTTCGTCTCAATCTGGCTTGGCGTCTGCAGGCAGAAGCGATGGGTGGTCTCGATCGTGAAAGTCGGCGGCACCTTCGGCGTCGCGGTTCGGTTCGAGCTGAAGGACTAGAATTTGGCGTTGGCGCGAAACTGCGGCGTGACTGGCAAGGCAAGACGGTGGAAGTGATTGTCGCGGAGGAGGGGTTTCACTGGAATGGAAAGAGCTATCGAAGCCTCTCAGGGGTCGCCACAGCAATTGCGGGCTCCCGATGGAACGGACCGCGCTTCTTTGGCTTGAGGCCAGACAAAAAATGAAAGCGCGGCGGAAACGCTGTGCCATTTACACACGCAAGAGCTCAGAGGAAGGGCTGGACCAAGACTTCAACAGTCTCGATGCCCAGCGCGACGCGTGCGCCGCATATATCAAGAGCCAAGCAGCGAGGGCTGGCGCTTGATTAGACATGCCTATGATGATGGGGGGTATTCCGGTGGCAGCATGGACCGCCCGGCCTTGCAAAGCCTGCTGGCGGACATTGCGGCTGGCAGGATGGAGACCGTTGTCGTCTACAAGATCGATCGGCTCACCCGATCTCTTGCTGATTTCGCTCGCATGGTGGAGCTATTCGATCAGCACGCCGTTAGCTTCGTGAGTGTAACGCAGGCCTTTAACACAACCAATACCATGGGTCGCTTGACCCTCAACGTGCTGCTCTCCTTTGCCCAATTCGAGCGCGAGATCACGGGTGAGCGCATCCGCGATAAGATCACTGCCTCGAAAGCCAAAGGGATGTGGATGGGTGGCACTCTTCCGCTCGGCTACGACCTACCGACATCAAACGACCGCACGCTGGTTGTGAACATCCGTGAAGCTGAGATCGTGCGACAGATATTTCGACGTTATTTGGCGCTCGGCTCCCTGTTCAACAGAACTCGCCCCCTGTTCTGGGAAATAATCTACCTGTTATGCAGAAAAAGAGGAGAGTCCTCGAAGTGCTTGGTAATGTGTTGAGTTAGATAAAGAAATTCTTAGAGCCCGCGACCTAAGGTGCCCAATTCCCCTGTAAAATTGCGATATTCGCAAAAAATTCCCTGTTATGGGCTCAAACTGACCTACTCGCCGACGGCGCGGAGACCGCGCCAGCAAAGACCGCAAGTTCATGGTCTTTGGAGACGGGTATACGCGGGTGCGTACGAGATGTGCGCGGAAATGCCCGCCCAGATCAGATGTTTACGGCCACGGGCGGAATACAGAGACGAGTGCGAGGGGTGGATGGCTGGGGGACCTGGATTCGAACCAGGACTAGCGGAGTCAGAGTCCGCGGTTCTACCGTTAAACTATCCCCCAGCGGAACCAAATCCGCCGAATCCCCGGCGACCGGGGTGCGAGAAGAGTTATTTAGTCTACCCCTAGCCTAACTTTCAAGTGCCCATGCGGCCTTGCGGGCTTGGCCTTGGCGAATTCAAGCGGTTAAATGGCCTTGTCATTTGTCCTGTCAATTAGGACGGCGTGGTGCGTACGCTTTCTCTTTGTGCCGCCACGCTCCGAGCGCCACTCGAGGAGGGGAAACGTGCCGCGAAGGTCCGACTGTCAGCCGGAATTGAACGTCGGCCCGTCCGGCGGTTCCGGCAAGGCGTCGGTAGGGCACCCGGCGCGATATCCTCGGCTTTCGCGCAACCGACGTGGAAGGGGGGGCGGTTCGCGGCCGTCCTCGCGGGAGGTCTACGCGGCCATCGATTTGGGCACGAATAACTGCCGACTACTGATCGCTACCCCTGCGGAGCAAGGAATTCGCGTTGTTGACGCCTTTTCGCGCATCGTCCGTCTTGGCGAAGGCTTGTCGCGCCACGGAGTGCTGAGCCCGGCTGCGATGGCGCGAACCATCGACGCGCTGAAGATCTGCGCCGCCAAGCTGGAGCGCCGCCGGGTGACCAGGCTGCGGGCCATCGCGACGGAGGCGTGCCGCCGGGCGGCCAACTGCTCGGAATTCCTGGAGAGGGTGCGGCTGGAGACAGGCATACACTTGGAAATCATCTCGAACCTGGAAGAAGCGAACCTGGCGCTTTTCGGCTGTGCGCCCTTGTTCGACCGCTCGGTTCCACATGCCTTGGTGTTCGACATCGGCGGCGGTTCGACCGAGATCTCGTTTTTGGATGTTGCGGCTTTTCCGGGCAAGGGCACGACCAATGGAAGCCCGGAGGTCGTTCGGGCCTCGGCCCATTCCATTCCCCTGGGGGTGGTGACCTTGGCCGAGCGCCATGGCGGGCATCATGTCGCATCCGATACTTATGAAACCATGGTGACCGAAGTGCTCGAGGCGATCACGCCCTTTGAGACGCGCCACGACCTCTCGGCCCTGGCCCGGTCCGGGGAAATACAGATGCTGGGCACATCCGGCACGGTCACGACCTTGGCCGGTGTGCACAAGCGCTTGCCGCGCTACGACCGGTCGCGCGTGGACGGAAGCTTCATGGACTTTTCGGTGGTGCGCGAGGTCAGCGACCGGATAATCACGATGTCCTACGAAGAGCGGGCGGCCCATCCCTGCATCGGTGAGGAGCGCGCGGATCTGGTGGTCGCTGGCTGCGCCGTCTTGGAGGCGATTTGCCGGTGCTGGCCGGTCGGCCGGCTTAGGGTGGCCGACCGTGGTTTGCGCGAGGGCATGCTTTTCTTGCTGATGCGGGAGCTTGGGGAAGCGTGACGTCAGGCGGCAATCGGCGTGGCGCCGGGGGCTCGAAGGGGGACTCCAAAGGGAGCTCCGGTGCGCGTCGTCTGCACGCCCGGGTCCGGACGGCGAAGGGCAGGAAGATCTCCTCGACCCAGTGGCTCGAGCGTCAGTTGAACGATCCCTACGTGGCCGAGGCGAAGGCGAAGGGTTACCGCTCACGCGCAGCCTTCAAGCTATCGCAGATCCACGAGAAGGTTGGGCTGATCCGGGCGGGCGCGCGTGTTGTCGATCTCGGGGCGGCTCCCGGGGGCTGGACCCAGGTCGCGGTGGCGCTGGCCGGGCCGACTGGCCGCGTGGTTGGCATCGATTTGCAGGAAATGCTTCCGGTGCCAGGGGCTGAGCTCCTGCAATTGGACTTTCTCTCCGAGGACGCCCCCGAGCGCCTCGAAGCGGCACTCGGGGGGCCGGTGGACGTCGTGCTTTCCGACATGGCCCCATCTTCCACCGGGCATTCGAAGACCGACCACCTTCGCATCATGGGGCTGGCGGAAGCGGCTCTAGACTTTGCCGAATCCGCGCTTGCGCCCGGTGGGGCCTTTGTCTGCAAGGTCTTGCAGGGGGGCAGCGAGAAGGCGCTGCTGGATCGCCTAAAGAGGCATTTCGCGAAAGTCCGGCATATCAAGCCTCCGGCCAGCCGGGCCGATTCCTCCGAACTCTACGTTGTGGCGCAAGGCTTTCGCGGGCAGCCGCGCGAGGTTGCGGATCCGACTAGCTGACCCGCGATTTGCGAGGGGCTTCCCGGCTTGGAATCGGGCCGGCCTCGTGTATGATGCGCCGCCAATCCGCGTGGGGTGATTGGCATGGAAATCCATGAAGCTTTGACTTTTGATGACGTTCTGCTGCAGCCGGCCGCGTCATCTGTGCTGCCAACCGCCGCGGACACGCGCAGCCGCCTGACCCGGCGGATCAACCTCGGCATTCCACTTCTATCCTCGGCAATGGATACGGTAACGGAAAGCGGCATGGCGATCGCCATGGCTCAGGCCGGGGGCATCGGGGTCGTGCATAAGAACCTCGGCATCGAGGAGCAGGCCGACGAAGTCCGGAAGGTCAAGAAGTTTGAAAGCGGCATGGTGGTCAATCCGGTTACGATCCACCCCGACGAGCCGCTGCGCAACGCCCTTGCCTTGATGCAGGTGCATGGGATCTCGGGGATTCCCGTGGTTGAGCGGGGCAGCAAGCGCTTGGTGGGCATTCTGACGAACCGGGACGTTCGATTCGCCGAAAACCCGACGCAACCCGTGCAGGAATTGATGACGAAGGAACGGTTGATCACCGTGAAGGACGGGGTGAGCCGGGACGAGGCCAAGCGCCGGCTACATCAGTACCGGATCGAAAAGCTCCTGGTAGTGGACGACGACTATCGCTGTACAGGCCTGATCACCGTCAAGGATATCGAGAAGGCTCAGACCCACCCCAATGCTTGCAAGGACGAGAAGGGGCGGCTTCGCGTCGCGGCGGCCTGCGGGGTCGGCGACGACGGTTACGCGCGGGCGGAAACGCTGCTCGCCGCTGAGGTGGACGTTATTGTTATCGATACCGCACACGGCCATTCCGATGGCGTGTTGAAGACAGTCGGGCGAGTTAAGCGGTTGTCCAACGAGGTCCAGGTCATTGCTGGCAATGTCGCGACTCGCGAGGGTGCAAAGGCCCTGATCGACTCGGGAGCGGACTCCATCAAGGTGGGGATTGGGCCGGGCTCGATCTGCACCACCCGCGTGGTGGCCGGTGTTGGCGTGCCGCAGCTTACCGCGATCCTGGATACGGTCGACGCTTGTAAGGACAGCGGGACTCCCGTCATCGCGGACGGTGGCATCAAGTTCTCCGGCGATCTGGCGAAGGCCGTGGCGGCGGGCGCGGATTGTGTGATGATCGGGTCGCTGTTAGCGGGCACGGACGAAAGCCCGGGCGAGGTTTTCTTGTATCAGGGCCGCTCGTACAAATCCTATCGGGGTATGGGCTCGCTGGGGGCCATGGCGCGCGGCTCCGCCGATCGCTATTTTCAACAAGAGGTCGCGGACTCCCTCAAGTTGGTGCCCGAGGGTGTCGAGGGCCAGGTGCCCTACAAGGGTCCTGTGAGCGGCGTTCTGCACCAGCTCGTTGGTGGGCTCAAGGCCGCCATGGGGTACACTGGAAATGCCACCGTCGCGGAGATGCAGCAGAATTGCCGTTTCGTCAAAATTACCGGCTCGGGACTTCGGGAAAGCCACGTGCACGACGTGGTGGTCACCCGGGAAGCGCCGAACTACCGCAAGGAAGCGTGACGCGGTTGTCCGGTTCGCGGGGCAGCATTCAGGCCGGGATTGGGCTGCGATCATGATCTCGGCCGCGCGCCGCCAGGCGGCTCTTGAGATCTTGGAACTCATCGACTCGACGGGGCAATCGGCCGACCGGGCGGTCGCCGGGTACCTGCGCGGACGCCGGTATATCGGCGGCGGCGACCGGCGTGCCATCTTGGAGCAGGTCTATGGGGTGCTGCGCGGCCAGGCACGGCTGGATTGGTGGATTTTGAGGGCCGGCGGCGAGGTTGGGCCGCGGACCAGGCTTCTGGCCTGGCTGGCACTAACGCAGGGGGAAACCCTGGAGAGCCTCGCCCAAGATTTCCTGGGGCAGCGCCACGGTCCACAACCTCTCAATGAAAGTGAGAAAAATCTTTTAAGATATTTAGATGGAAAAGATTTAAGCGATGGTTCGCAATCGGAGTCGGTTGCTTTTGAACTTCCTGAGTGGGCCGTCGGAGAGCTCCGCGCCGGCCTTGGGGATCGCTTCGAGCAAGAGGCGGCGGCGTTGAGGGAGCCGGCGGCCGTGGACCTGCGTGTCAACACCCTGAAGTCGGATCGAGAAACCGCAAGGCGTGCCTTGGCGGCCGAGGGCGTGGAGGCGGCACCGACGTTGCTTTCTCCACTTGGGCTGCGGCTCGAAACAAGAAAGCCCATCGCCGCGACCAAGGTCTTTAGTGAAGGTATGGTCGAGGTCCAGGATGAGGGTTCGCAGCTCGTGGTGCAATTGGTGGAGGCGGCACCGGGTTTGCGGGTGGTGGACTTCTGTGCCGGTGCCGGCGGCAAAACGCTGGCTCTGGCGGCCGATATGGAAAACAAAGGCCAGCTTCTGGCGCTGGATGTATCGGAAGGGCGGCTGCGCCGCGCGAAGGCCCGGTTTCGCAGATCTGGTGCCCACAACATCGAAACCCGGACGTTGCGCAACGAACGGGATCCCTGGCTTAAGCGCCGTAAGCAGGCTTTCGACCGGGTCTTGGTGGACGCGCCCTGCAGCGGCAGCGGGACTTGGCGCCGCAACCCGGACGCCAAGTGGCGCCTGCGGTCAGCCGACCTTGAGACCCTTGCAGACCTGCAGGGCCGAATTCTGGAGAGCGCGGCCAGACTCGTGAAGCCGGGCGGGCGTTTGGTTTACGCCACCTGCTCGCTCTTTGCTCTCGAGAACGAGAAGCGGGTCGAGGCGTTTTTGGAGGCGCATCCGGATTTCAGCCTTTTGCCCGCGAGCGAGGTCCTTCCCCGCGTCGCCGAAGGGCGTGGGGATGCTTGGCTGAAACTCTTGCCGGGCCGGGATGGGACCGATGGCTTCTTTGCGGCCGTGCTACGGCGGGAGGACGCATGATCGCCGGGGCCAGCCTGCGCGAGGCGACCGCCATGGATTGCGCGGCTATTGCGCATGTGCATGTGGAAACCTGGCGATCATGCTATGTGGGCTTGGTTCCTGATTCTTATCTGATCGGCATGTCGGAAGAGCGGGAGGCGGTCATCTGGCGCGAGAACATCGGGCGGGGCCGGGCTGGCAGTGTCCTGGTGGTCGAGCACGAGGGCAGCGGCGTGGTGGGGTTTGGCAGCTGTGGCGCCTCCCGGTATCGTGGCATGGCCTACGCTGGCGAGATCTACACGCTCTATGTGCTTCCGGACTGGCAGAATCGTGGCCTTGGCCGCGCGCTGGTTGGGGGCTTGTTCGAGGAGTTGGCCGCCGATGGCTTGACCTCGGCATTCCTGTGGATGCTAACGGGCAATCCCACGCGTTTCTTCTATGAAGCCCTTGGTGGCCAGGTCGTGGCGGAGCGTCAGGAGCGGTTCGCGGGAACCTCTCTCGATCAGACCGCATACGCCTGGCCGGACCTCGTTACCTGGCTGCGCGAGGCCCGGAGCGCTTAGCGCTGGGCGAGGCCGTTCCGGCCTCTTGAAAGCATCGGGCCGCAGAGTGCTGGGCATGCTATAAGGCTTTCATGAGTGTCTTGATCAAACCGCCGGGGCTTTTGGTTCTGCTGGCCGCCGGGAGCCTGATGCTCTCCGCTTGCGATACGGACAGCGAGCCGAGGGATCGCGAATCCGGCAATCAGAAGATTTGGCTGACGATTGGCTCGGCCGCGGGGCCGGAGATGCCGCGGCTGATTTTGGTCGCATCCGAACGGGGAAATTCGATGAACGACGAGAGCAGGATCGATAGGCTCCGCCAGGCGGCGAACGCCAAGGGTGCGAGCTTTCATGTCGCGGGCACCCACACGGCCGAGACGCGTAACTATTTCATCCTGGATAGCGACCAGCGGATCGCCGCCGCCTGGGACACGCTCGATGAGGCGGAGGAGGCGCTGGGGGTCAACGATGAGGGCGAGGGGAGCAACCCGGCCAATGTTGGCGGCGTTCCCAACAAGGCCGCGATGCGCAAGATGCCGAACAGCCGTGGAGAGCCCGTTAGCGGAATGGGGCAGGACGTGTGGTTCGACCCCAAGACGGGCATGCGCTGGAGCGAAAAAGAGCAGAAGTGGTTCTAGGTCCAGACGCTAAACTGGATCTCTTAACAACACCACGGTCACTCCCGGGCGCGAGTCGTGCGCTGCGCGGCACCCCGAATGGGTGACCGCAGGGGGTGTAGGCTTTAGCTGTCGGAGTGAGTACGGCGCGCGCGCCCTTTGAGCGGGCTCCATTCTTTTTCGCCAATCGACAAAAATCCCACCATGCCATGACATAGAGCCTCGACTTGACGGAGGACTAGGAACCATGGCGTTTAAATCCAGCGCTCCGAGATCGGGCTTGTCGTACCGCCGGATTGTTCCTCAGCGGAACATGACCGTGCTCTTTGCTTTCTGTGGCGTCTCTTGGGTTCTGTTCATGGCCGTGTTCGCCTACTACGCTTTGCTGTAGTTGGTTTCCTGGGGCTCTGCGCCGCGAGGCTAAGTTTTCGCGGCTGTCAGGCCCCGCTCGCGTAGGCCCCACGCCGGCGGACGGGCCGGCCGGCAAAGGGATGTTGTCAGGGCGCGGGCCGCATGATATCCCGTGCCATGACGGACAGGGTTCTCATCGTCGATTTCGGGGCGCAGTACACGCAATTGATCGCACGGCGCATCCGGGAAAGCGGCGTCTACTGCGAAATCCTGCCCTGTACCGCCGAGCCCGCGCGCATCATCGACTTCGCGCCGAAGGGAATCGTCCTTTCCGGCGGACCCGCCTCAACCACCATCAGCGACAGCCCCCGCGCCCCGAAGGTCGTCTTCGAGCTCGGCGTACCGGTGCTTGGCATCTGCTATGGCCAGCAGACCATGGCGATGGAACTGGGCGGACGGGTCGAACGCGCCGACCATCAAGAGTTCGGCCGTGCCTTTCTAGAGGTCACGGAGCACTGTGGCCTCTTCGAAGGCCTTTGGTCGCCGGGCGAGCGCCATCAGGTCTGGATGAGTCATGGGGACCGGGTCACGGACCTGCCCGAAGGTTTCCGGGTCGTCGCGACCTCGGAAGGTGCGCCCTTCGCGGCGGTTGCCGACGACGCACGGCGTTTCTATGGGGTGCAGTTCCACCCGGAAGTGATGCATACGCCCGACGGCGCGCGCTTGCTCGCGAACTTCGTGCATGGCGTTCTAGGCTGCGCCGGCGACTGGACCATGGCTGCCTTCCGCGATCAGGCGATCGAGCGGATCCGCCAGCAGGTGGGGGAGGGGCGGGTAATCTGCGGCCTTTCGGGCGGCGTCGACTCCTCCGTCGCGGCCGTGCTGATCCACGAAGCGATTGGCGAGCAGCTCACCTGTATCTTCGTCGACCATGGTTTGCTGCGTGCCGGAGAGGCGGAGCAAGTGGAGCAGGTCTTCCGGCACCACTACAACATTCCCTTGGTGGTGCGCGACGCGAGCGAGCTTTTTCTCGGCAAGCTCGCCGGCGTCGAGGATCCGGAGGGAAAGCGCAAGATCATCGGCAGCACCTTCATCGAGGTCTTCGAGGAAGAGGCAGGGAAGATCGGCGGGGCCGACTTCCTGGCCCAAGGCACGCTCTATCCGGACGTCATCGAGTCCGTGTCCTTCACCGGCGGGCCATCGGTTACCATCAAGTCGCACCACAACGTCGGGGGCCTGCCTGAGCGCATGCGCATGGAATTGGTGGAGCCCTTGCGGGAGCTGTTCAAGGACGAGGTGCGGGCCTTGGGGCGTGAACTCGGCCTGCCCGAAAGTTTGGTCGGCCGCCATCCATTCCCCGGACCGGGCCTGGCGATCCGGATACCGGGCACGGTCACGGCGGAAGCTTGCGACATCCTGCGCAAGGCCGACGCCATCTATCTGGACGAAATCCGTAAAGCTGGCCTCTACGACGCGATCTGGCAGGCTTTTGCCGTTTTGCTGCCCGTGCGCAGCGTCGGGGTCATGGGCGATGCCCGCTCCTACGAGCGCGTCTGCGCTTTGCGGGCCGTCACCTCCACCGACGGCATGACCGCCGACAGCTTTCCCTTCGAGCACGGCTTTCTAAGCGCCGTGGCTACGCGCATCATCAATGAAGTGCGCGGCATCAACCGCGTCGTCTACGACGTCACCTCTAAGCCCCCGGGCACGATCGAGTGGGAATAGGGGCGGCGCGGCCTCGGAGGCGCTGAATGTTCGGTCTCTTCGGCCTTTTCGGCAAGGCCCGGAATCAGGAGCGTTTCGACGACTATCTCCGGTCGGCGGGGTTGCACCCCCATGCGCTGGACGAAGCGGTGAAGTTGACGGTCCTGCGGTTTTTCAAGGACCGGCCGGAGGGCGAGGCCTTGAACGCCGAGCTGCGGGCCGCGGCCGCTTTGCTCGTCTATTGCATTCTTGGTGCCAAGGATTTCACCGAGAAGAACGGGGCGGAAGCCGCGGCCGAGCAAGAGCGGCGCTTGGCGCTAGCGGATGAGGCAGGCGAGGGGCCGGACGCGCGGATCGTCCTGCTCGCTTTGCACAGTGGCGTCGCGGACGAGCGGATTGCGGCGCGCTTCGACTGGGACGCCGTGGCGCCGGATTGAGCCGAGAGCCGCTGCGTCCAGCAGACGCCAACCTTAAATCTATATTCCTGTGGCCCGGCGTGTGGACGTGCCCCTAGAACCTAATCGATAACCTGCCCAAGAGGGCATGGTCCTGGGCGTCGGCGTTGATTTCACCGTCGTAGTTGACGCGGAAATCCAGACTCTGGGTCATTGCCGCGCGGAAGCCGGCTTGCAAGGCAAGGCTATCGCGGGCGACCTTGGGCCCGCGGTCGCGGAAAGTGGTATCCGGTGCCCCGCGATAGCTGCCCTCGATCTTGCTGTGTGTGTCGCTGAACTCGTGCCGCCAGCCAAGCCGGCCCTGCAACTGGACCGGGGTTTCGGCAACCGGCCGGTACTGCCAGTCCAGGGCCATGAGGCTGCGCAGATTGGTGGTGGTTTCGCTTCGTGCGGAGAAGTCTTCCGCGCCGCCGCCCGAGGAATCGTAGCTTTCCCGATCCATGATGGAGGTTGAGAGCCCTATGACCGGTTCGACGGCGAGGGAGTTGCCGACCGGCACGCGATAGCCCACCTCGACGCTGGCGCCGTATTGCCTGGAATCGAAGTTGGTCTCGCTGGTGCCAGATAGCACGGTGTCAGTTTTGAAGTCGGCGTCGTGCAGCCCGACGAGGCCGATGGTCTCCACACTCACCGGCCCTTGGCCCCACTTCGCCGTCGCGGCGGCGTAATAGCTGTTGACGTCGCTCTCGCCGCTGGGTTGGGGGTTGATGCTGGTGCCGCTGTAGCCGCCGGCCAGACCCAGACTCAGGGCTTCGGTAACGTCGCGGGAGAAGCCAAAGAAGCCGTTGAACGTCGCCCACTCGCTGCCGTGCGCCCGGTCGTCATCTTCGATGGAACCACCGCCGGCGCCGGCCTGCATCCACATGCACCAGCCGCTGCCCGGTTCGCCGCCGCTGACCGAAGCGCCGCCGGCAAGGCTGGCATCGCAACCGCCGCCGTCGCCCGCGGGCGGTGCGGAGAAAGCTAGATCATGCAGCCGCTCCAGGTTGCGCAGGCCGACCGTCGCGATTGCGGTGTCCACGCCCGCCGCGCCCGCTGGCGGACCTGTCAGAATCACGAACTCAATGGGCGCGGGTGTTTCTTCCTCGGCTGTCTCGGCATCTGGTTCCGGGTCGCCATCCGGATCTGGTTCCGCGTCTGGATCCGGGTCTGCATCAGGGTCTGCATCAGGGTCCGGATCGGGATCTGGATCGTTGATCGTCAACTCCCCGGAAATGACCAGTTCCAAATCCTCGCCGCCAGCGCCGTTGCCAACGGTCTCGATGGCGACGTTGGAAGCCACGTCCACGGTGTTGCTTACCACGGCGTAGGTGCCGCTCACGCTGTCTGCGCGCAGCACGAGAAAGCGCAGTTCGTTGCTGGGGCTGGACGCCCGGGCCGTCTCGAACTGGGCGCTGGTGCTGAAGGGCGCGAGCCGGATGGCGCCGCCTGCGCCGATGGTGGCGCTTCCGTTCACCACAATGACGTCATTGTCCTGTTCGGAAAGATTAGCCGCGGTGCCTTCCACCACAGTCCGGCCGCGCGCGAGCCCAGATGGCGGCGCCCGGAACTCGTACTCGAGGGTGCCGAACTGAACGAAGTCGCCGTCGATCTCCATGGTGCCGATGGAGTTGCCCGGGGAGATGATGCCGCCGGCCAGGATATTCACGTCGCCCGCGATGAAACCGCTGCCGGTCAAGGTGCCGCTGACCTCGATATCTCCGTTGCTGCTCCCGTTCGCCTCGGTCCTGCCGTTGACCCGCAGTGTGGCGCCGGAGAACACCACGGAATTGCCCGCCAGGACATCGCCCTCGGTGACTTCCATCTCGCCGCCCCGGACCTCGGTGTCCAGCGCGCCGAGGGTGAAGCCGAAGCCGGACCCCACAGCCTCGAGTTCGTCCAGGGTGAGCTTGCCTGGGCCATCCTTCGCGATACGCTCGAAGTTCAGGGGTTTGTCGGGATCGGCGTTCAAATCCGTCACGTTCTCCCCATCCTCGACGAAGAGAACGAGGGTATCGATGTCTTGCCCGTCCCCGTCCTCGCCGCCGTCGATGGTGTAGTCCTCGCCGCCCGCCGCGTTGGTGACATTCGTGTTGGAGCTGATCACCACCTCGTCGTTGCCGGTGCCAAGCAAGATGGTATCGGCCGAAAGCCGCCCGAAGACCGCCAGCCGGTCGTCGCCCCCGCCGGTGTCGATATCCCCGACCTGCTGGCCTTCCGCCAGAATGTCGTAGCTGTCGTCGTTCCCGTTCCCGATCACACGGCCGGTAATGGTGCCGGCGTTGTCGATATCGAAGCTACCGCTGGATCGGGTGACCTCGATAGCCGAAACCGTGGCCGAGGGAGCGGTGATAAAGGCGCCGGCTCGATTGTCCAGGTTAAAGGCATCCGTTACGCCGATCGTCCGCGCGTCCGTGTCGAAGTTGCTGACTGTTCCCTAATTGATCATCGACAAGTCAACTTGGAAGAAAGACCCCGCCCTTATCGCAGTGTCGCCCCTGATGAGGCCCATGTTCGTGATCGAGCTGCTATCTCTGGTGCCTGAGATCCCAAAAAATTCAATTCCAACGCTGCTGTCTATCGCATCGCCTTGAATCACGCCGTCTGCATGATTGACGATCTCTTCGTTTCCAATGCTTAAAATGCCGCCGTCGCGCCCGTGGATGGTTCCGTCGTTGTTTGGCGTCGTTCTGAGTGCGGCGGTTACTCGCAGGGCCACGTCCCCGTGTGCCCTCAGCATGCCTGTGAAGTTTTCGTCGGCGACGCCACGCAAGGTGCCTGTCTCGATAACGACACCGCCTTCGCCTTCGATGATCCCGGAGTTCCGGATTTCCCCAAGCCGATTGTTGATGACGGGGGCGGCGCCACCGGGGGCGGAGGTCCCGGTGAAGGAGGTCTCAATCGTGCCTTCGTTGTTGATCAAGGCGTCCGAGGTGATCGCGTTTATCGCTTGGCCCGTGGCGGAAATTCGGCCGCCCTGGAAGTTGGTGACCGTGGTGGCGCCATCGATATCGACTGCCAAGGGTGCTTGGGCCGCGAGAAGGCAGCTGGCGAGAACAAGGGAAAGAGGGGACACGCTGGCGAAGAGGCGGACCCTTTGGGACTGGGCCGCTGCGGCCGAATTTGCATACATGAAGATACCATTGAGGATAGAAGCGGTGAATAAGACACAACTATAAGAGTCATTCGTAATCAACTTATAAGAGAGCTAACGAAGAAGATAGCAAGGAAAACAGATACGTTATTATGCGTAGCTACTTAACCAGCGCTGCGAAGATCTATTCGTTAAAGTGGTGTTTCTCGACGACTTGGGAGAAGGGGCCCGTTTGCACCCCGAGTTCGCGGAGAGGGCCCGCTCAGTCGGCGAGGAGAAGAGTGTCCTCGGGCGCCCAAGAGCAGCACAGGGAGTCGCCCGGAGCGAGCGTGCTTGGGGTCTCTTGAGTCCCGTTGTGCAGATTGACGGTCATGCCGTGGCCGTTCGGGCCGCTGACCAGGACGTGGGAAGTTTCGCCGTAGTAGGCAACCTCTGCGACGGTGCCAGGGAAAACGAGAGACCCGTCCTCGGGGGGCTGGCGGAGGAGGCGCAGCTTCTCGGGCCGCACGGCAACCCAGGCCACTTTCGCCGGGTCGCCGGAGAAGGGGACGGCGATCCTGCCGAGCGCTGGTACCTCCAGTTCGAGGGCTGCGCCCGATTGGCCCAGGGGCTTTGCTTCGAAGAGATTGATCTTGCCGATGAAGTCAGCGACGAAGCGCGAGCTGGGGCGCTCATAGAGCTCCGACGGTGGGGCCACCTGGCGCACCTTGCCGCCCTCCATCACTGCGATCCGGTTAGCCATGGACAGGGCCTCGCTCTGGTCATGGGTCACGATGATGAAGGTGATCCCGACCGAGTGCTGCAGGCGCACAAGCTCCATCTGCATCGCTTCGCGCAGCTTGGCATCAAGGGCGGAGAGCGGCTCGTCCAGCAGCAGCACCTTGGGCCGCTTGACCAGCGCGCGTGCCAGGGCGACGCGCTGACGCTGCCCGCCGGAAAGCTGGTCGGGTTTGCGCGCGCCATAGCCCCCAAGCTTGACCAGCTCCAGGGCTTCCTCGACGCGCGGGCGGATCTCGCTGCCTTTGGTCCTCGCGACCTTGAGCCCGTAGGCGACATTGTCGAAGACGCTCATGTGCGGGAAGACGGCATAGGATTGAAAGACCATGTTGACCGGCCGCCGGTTTGGCGGCACCTGGGACATGTCCTGCCCGTCGATCAGCAACGCGCCTTCCGTCGGGGTCTCAAAGCCCGCGATCATGCGCAGCAAGGTGGTCTTGCCGCAGCCCGAGGGGCCGAGCAGGGCGAAGAACTCGCCCGCGCCGATGTCCAGGGAGACCTGATCCACGGCCGTGACGGCGCCGGCAAACCGCTTGCTCATGTTCTGGATCGAAACGATCGGTTTCGGCGCGGCGCTGTCGTTCATTTGCCTGTGCCCTTCTCCTTAGCGGCGAGCCGGTTTTGATACCACATCGCCAGCGCGGTGAGGCAGACGGTGATGACGATCAGGACCGTGGAGGCGGCGTTGACCTCCGGCGTCACGCTAAAGCGCACCATTGAATAGACCTTGATGGGGAAGGTGACGGTCTCCGGCCCGGAGGTAAAGAAGGTGATCACGAAGTCGTCCAGCGACAGAGTGAAGGCCAGCAAGGCGCCGGCGATCAGCCCGGGGCGCATATGCGGAATGATGACGTCGCGCAGGGCTTCCCACTCACTGGCACCCAGGTCCTTCGCCGCTTCCTCGAGCTCCCTATTGAAGCTGACCAGGCGCGCACGCACGATCATGGCGACGAAGGGGAAGCTAAAGGAGATATGGGCGATGGTGATGCTGCTGAGGTTCAGTGGCCAGGGCAGGCCGGCCGGCCAGCCAACCCGCGCGAAGAAGGCCAGCATGGCAACCCCCATGCAGATCTCCGGAATCACAATGGGCAGGGCCATTGCCCCTTCCAGGGGTGCCTTCAAGGGAAAGCGGAAGCGCCAGAGCAAAAGTGCCACCATGGCGCCCAAAATGACGCTAATCAGAGTGCTAAAGAAGGCGATGGTGAGCGAGTTGGCGAAGGCCAGCAGCAGCTCGTCGTTCTGCAGCGCGCGCTCATAGTACTTCAGCGTGAAGCCCTTCCAGACGATATTGCGGCGGCTGTCGTTGAAGCTAAACGCAATAAGCGTGACAATGGGGGCGTAGAGGAAGACCAGGGTGACCAGGAAGATCAGCCGCAGGGACCAGCGCCTGCTGTACTCCAGGGCCCCGATGGGCACGCGCGGGCGAAAGAAAGCCATCTAGAGGCCCTCCGCGTCGCGATTGCCGCGCGAAAGCACCGCGCGCAAGGCCAGGGCAAAGAAGGTCAAGTACATCAGGATGAAAGAGAGGGCTGCGCCATAGGGCCAGTCGTTGGCGCTCTTGAACTGCCGCTCAATCACGTTGGCGATGATCTGACTGTCCGGCCCGCCAAGCAGGTCGGACTGCAAGAAGGACCCCAAGGCGGGGATGAAGGTGATGATGACGCCCGACACGACTCCGGCCTTTGCCATGGGCACCACCACCGAGAAGAAGCTGCGCAACTGCCCCGCGCCCAGGTCCAGGCTGGCTTCGATGTAGGAGCGATCTAGCCGGTCCAAGGCCGCATAGAGCGGCAGCACCATGAAAGGCAGGAAGACGTAGACGAGCCCGAAGACGACTGCGAAGTTGTTGTAGAGCAGTTCCAAGGGCTCGAAGCGCTCGCCGAGAAGCTGATAGCCGCCAAGCCCCGCCAGGCTCAAGACCCAGTTTCCCTGGTCCCAGAGCCACTCCAATCCGAAATTCACGAAGCCCCGGCTGCGTAGCACGGCGATCAGCGCGTAGGTGCGGATCAAGAGGTTCGTCCAGAAGGGCAGAATGATCAGCAACAAAAGCCAAGGCTTGGCCTTGGGTGGCGCGAAGGAAATCGCGAAAGCGATTGGAAATCCTACCAAAAGCGCGATCACCGTGGTGGCGCCGGCCATCCAGAAGGACTTCAGGAAGATCTCGAGATAGAGCCACTCAAGCGAGCGGGCATAGTTCGCGAGCGTCCAGGTCAGCTCGATATCGATGATGCCGCGCTTGTCGCTAAAGGAAAATAGCCAGATCAGGCCAAGCGGGACGAGAAAGAAGAGAACAAGCCATAGCGTCGGCGGCAAACCGACGATCCAGAAGAAGAGCGGATTGCGCCGCCAGCTTTCCATGGCTGCCCTTTGAAGATGGTTCCTCGACCGGTTGGGTCAGGATGGGGCGAGGCACTGTAAAATTCGCCTCGCCCCTTTCCAAGAAAGCCTAGGCCGCCTGGATGCGGGTCCAAGCATCGTTGATCAGCCGCTGGCGGTCCTCGCCGGCGTAGATCTGGGCTTCGCACTTCGCCAGCGTCTGGTCGCTCGGGAAAATCGAGGGATTCTCCCGGTAGGCCGCGTCCATCAGCTCGCGGGCCGCCTGGTTGGGCGTAGCGTACTGGATGAAATCGGCGATGGCGGCACCGGCTTCCGCGTCCAGCAGATAGTTGATCAGCTTGTGGGCGTTCTCCGGATGCGGCGCGCCAGTCGGGATCGCGAGAGTGTCCTGCCAGACCAGAGAGCCTTCCTTCGGGACCACGTAGGCGAGGTCGTCGTCTTCTTCCTGCACCTGCAGGATATCGCCGTTCCACTCGATGGCGAGGTCAACCTCTCCTGAGAGCAAGAGGTCCTGGCCGTTGTCCTCGGCGATCACCTTGAGATTGGGCTTTTGCTTGATCAGCAGAGCCTCGGCCGCGGCGATCTCCGCCGGGTCCGTCGCGTTCAGGGAATAGCCGAGATACTTCAGCGCGATGCCCATCATGGTGCCGGATTCGCTGAGCCAAGCGATGCGCCCGGCGTATTTGTCCGAATCGAAGACCCACTCCCAGGAATCCGGCACGCCGTCCACCCGCGACTTGCGATAGCCGATGCCCATGGTGCCCCACATGTAGGGCATGGAATACTTGCGTTTCGGATCGAACTCGGCGTCTTGGAAGGCTTCGGAAACGTTGGCGAAGTTGGGAATCATGCCGTGATCGAGCGGCTGCAGCATGCCCGCCAGGATCATGCGCTCCGTGAAGTCATTCGTCGGCACGATCAAGTCGTAGCCCGGATTGCCTTCCTTCAGCTTGGCGAAGAGTTCGTCGTTGTCCGCGAAGAGGTCCATTTTGACTTCGATACCGGTGGCATCCTGGAAGTCGTCCAACGTGGTTTCGCCGATGTAAGTGTCCCAGTTGTAGAAATTCACCACCGGCTCTTCCGCGGCATGTCCGAACCTGGGCAAGGTTAGCCCGGCGGCGACGGCGCCGGTCCCGGCCAGGAACGAGCGACGGTTGAGCCTTGGCATGCGATACTTCTTCATTGAGTTGTGTCTCCTGTCATTCCGCTCGTCTTTTGCCGGTTCGCCGCGCGGATTGGGTTTCGGTGGCGCGGGCCGACCGGAGCGGGTTCGCTAAATACAAGCGAAGCCGTGAGGGTCTGTCAATTCGCGATACCGCGTTGCGGCACCGGCTTGCTGAGCCCGCAAACTTCAGGCATGTCGGGTGACTTGGCCCAGGCTTGGCCAGGCTGGGCGGCTGGCCACGTCCTTGCAGCCGCAGCCGCTGCAGCGCAGGCGCACGCCAAGCTCCGGAACCGGGTAGTCAGGGCCGAACTCGGCGATCAGGCGGCGCGTCGGCAAGGTGGCGTGATGGCCGCAGCGATTGCACCAGCAGAACACGTCCATGCCTTCGTTAAGGAGGTCCGCCAAGCTGGCCGCCGCTTGGCGCTTTTCCTCCCGTGCCATGAGTTCGCGCTTGATTCCCGCCATGCCCGCCCGGCCCCTTGTCCCTTGCGCGACCCGCCACACCACCCGGGGCAGCGGATCATGGTATGAAGAGAACATAACAAGAACCTTTGTTGCGGTCAAAGCCAGACCTGCAAACGGGTCGAGGCTGTCGCATGGGGCCGTCGCATGGGGCTGCCGTACGGGGCTGCCGTAGGGGGCGGGCAGGGGGCGCCGGTCATGAAAAAAGGCCTTCAAGAGGCCCTGGCAATGTCTAGGAGACGACCCTGAGCTTACGCTCAAACAGGGTCAGAACATCCCCCAAGGCGGCACCTCGCGCCAGCCGCTCCTGTCCGCTGAGCACCTGATATTCGGCCGAGCGCCCGCCTGGGCCGGGCATCTTGACCACGGAATAGAGGGGGGTCTCATGAGAATGCCGGAAGATCGAGAAGATGGCGAATCCGGGCCGGTGATCGATGGCGTAGTCGCGCCATTCGGCGGTGGCAACGCGTCGGCTATAAAGGGACAAGAGCTGGTTCAGCTCGTGGCGTGCAAAATATACGGCTTTCAAGGCTTTGCGGCCGGACCGCTGGCGCGGGTCCTTGAGCAGAAGCAATTCCCCCATGGTCAAATCTGTCCTCTCCGCTGGTTTCACGCGAAGTTAACAAGCGCTCCCCGTCGCCTGACACAAAAGTGTCGCCTAAATCAGGGGCGCCGTCCAGTCCGTCTCGTGGTCTTTCGCTTGTCGTTTTCGAGATGAAGGTCCTGATTTTCTTGTCGTCATTGCGAGCCGAAGGCGTGGCCTTACACCAAAAAACGATCGGCCGCCCACAAGGGACGGCCGCGGCACAGGCTCATCGCGACAGCACCAGGCTGTCGCGGACAAGCGGCGTCACTTCATCTTGGTTTCTTTGAACTCCACGTGCTTACGCACGACCGGATCGTATTTCCGGAAGGTCATCTTTTCGGTGATGTTCCGGGGATTCTTCTTGATCACGTAGAAGTACCCGGTATCAGCCGTGCTCTGCAGCTTGATCCACTGCGTGATGGGCTTGGCCATCGCCCTGCTCCTTCATCGAGGCGTCGTCTTTATAAGAGTGCGGAAAATTAGCGACTTCGAAGCTCAAGTCAAGCTTCCGCGCTTAATTCAGTTTCAAGGAGAGCTGGTCGCCGCTGCGTGCCGTATCGACCTGGCTGCCCTTGGCGCGGGCGAAGAGGTCGGGGTCCCCCAGCAGACGCTGGGCAATCTCGACATCGAACGCATTGTCGTCTTCGCGCAGCGGGCAGTTTAGGCGAAGCGCGGCTAGCGCCGCCTCATCCTCGGCACTGATGGCTGCTTGCTGAAGCGTTGAGGAAATCAGCAAGCTGCCCGAGTCGAGGTCACGCAGCGCTTGTTCGCGGCTGTCGACATTGCTCGTGCAGACGTCGGGCAAAATGCCCCGATGGTGCAGGGCATAGCCGGAGGGAGCATGGAAGCGCGCCCAGGTCAGGGTCAGTTCACCCTCGTTCGGCAGGCGCAAGACGGTTTGAACCGTGCCTTTGCCGAAGGAGTTGCTGCCTACGACAACGGCCCGGCCACTGTCCTGCAAAGCGGCCGCCACGATTTCCGAGGCCGATGCCGAGTTGCCGTTGACCAGAACGACCATCGGAACGGTGTCCAGGACCTCGTCCGAGCGGGCATCGAAGTACTGGTGGCTATCCGGGTGGCGTCCATGGGTTGAAACGATCCGGCCGTCGTCGACGAAGAGATCCGCCACGGAGACGGCTTGATCCAGCAGGCCGCCCGGATTGTCCCGCAGATCCAGGATGATTCCGTCCAGACGGCCGTTTTCGCGCTGACCCTCCACTTCCCTGAGCTTCTGGCGCAATGTGCGGGTGGTCGACTGATTGAATCCGCTGACTTTGATATAGGCGGAGCCGCCGTTCGCCCGGTAGCTCACCGTCTGCGGCACGATGTGAGCGCGAACGACACTGATGTCGACAAGCTCGCTAACGTCGCGGCGCTGTACTTCCAGTGCCACCCGGGAGTCGAGCGGGCCGCGCAAACGACGGACGACTTCGCGCTGGGACATGCCAGCGGCGGGGACGCCATCGATTGTCACGACAACGTCGCCATCTTGCATGCCTGAGCGTTGAGCCGGGGTTTCCTCCATGACGGAGACGATCTTAACGCCCTCCGCGATGACCTGGATGCGCACGCCGATTCCGCCGAATCCGTCCCGGCCGGCCCGGTTCTCCCGTGCTTCCTCCCGGCCCGAGTAGCGGGAATAGGTATCAAGTTGGGAAATCATGCCGTCGAAAACGGTTTCGTAGATGGTCTCGGTCTTGGCCGCTCTCAGAGTTTCCGAGCGGGCCCGGCCCTCCCAAATCACAAGAGAAGTGACCCGCGCCCAGCCCTCGTTGTCGGTATCGCGGGGAGCATCGATCCGCGCCGCGATGTCGCCGTCCACTAGCAAGTGGACCTCATCTCCGCCGCGCGCCACATCTATCGAGGGGTCGATGGTGGATAGTTCGCCAAGGCCTGCGATCGCCAATTGGGAAGGCGGGACTTCCCGGATAAACACTGCCGAAACGTCTTGGTAGCCGGCCGAGAACATCCGCTGCGCCCGGGCTGTGTCGAACTCCTGGGGTGGTGCGACCGCATCGCTTCGGGCGCAGGAAATCAGCAGGAAGGCGAGGGAAACCACGACAACCCTTTGTCCAAGGCGCTCGCAGCTTCGTGTTAACCGGCCAAAACGCCTTTGAGACATATGAACGACGCTCCGTTTCGCGATGCGGCAGTATGCCGAAAATATCTAAAGTGTTACTTAAGCAAGGCATTCAGCCTTTCACTATCAATAATTTTAGGACCTGGTGGTCCGGGTCAACTAAAAATCTGGTCTAAGATGATTGCGTAAGCTCTTCAACTTTTGCGCCGAGTGCCTTTTTGGCCCTTCCGAGGAACCGGTTTGCGTGAGGCCCGTGCGCCCCGTTTTCCCGTGGGTCCCGATGCGCGCCGGTTACCGGCCCGGAGGGGCTTGTCCGAAGTTCTAGGCTCTTCGCCATCCGGGTCGCGCAGGTTCAAGATGATCCCGCCCGTCAAGGGATCGGCTTCGGTCAAGGTGACAACCAGGTTTTGGCCCAGGTGGTACTCCCGGCCCCAGCGGCGTCCGACAAGGCTGTGGCTGGCTTCGTCGTGCAGGTAATAATCTTCCGGCAGGGTTGAGATAGGGATCAGGCCGTCGGCGCCGGTGTCCTCCAAGGTGACGAAAAGGCCGAAGCGTGTAACGCCGTTGACCCGCCCGGTGAAGTCCGCACCGACCCGGTCTTTCAGGAAAGCGGCGGTCAGGCGGTTTACGGCGTCGCGTTCGGCCGCGGCGGCGCGCCGCTCCGTGTCCGAGATATGTTGGCCGATCTCCTCGAATTTCTCCTCCTGTCCGCCGGTCAGGCCGTCCGGGCCCAGCTTTAGGCCCCGGATCAAGGCCCGGTGGACCAAGAGGTCGGCGTAGCGGCGGATCGGCGAGGTGAAATGCGCGTAGCGGGGCAGGGCGAGGCCGAAGTGCCCGAGATTTTCGGGGCTGTAGACCGCCTGGGACTGCGCGCGCAGCACCAATTCGCTGACAAGGGCCGCGTGGTCGCCGCCGGCGACTTGAGCTAGCACTTGGGTGAAGATTTTCGGCCGCATAACCTGACCTTTTGCAAGCCGGACGCCAATTCCATCCAGGACGTCGCGCAAGGCGTCCACGCGTGCCTTGTCCGGGACGTCGTGGACGCGATACATGCAAGGCTGCTTCAGGCGCTCTAGTTCGCGCGCGGCGGCAACGTTTGCCGCGATCATGAATTCTTCGATGAGACGGTGGCTGTCCAGCCTTTGCCTGGGCTCAATGCCGAGGATCTGACCCGCTTCGGACATCAGCACCCGGCGCTCGGGAATGTCGAGGTCCAAGGTGCCGCGCTTCTCCCTTGCCAGGAGCAGAGAATCGAAGGCCCCGTAAAGAGGCGCGATAACCTGCTCCAACAGGGGCCTCGCGGTTTCGTCCGGCTCGCCGTCACGTGCGGCTTGCACCTGCTCGTAGGTCAAGCGAGCAGCCGAGTGCATCAAGCCGCGTTCGAAGCGGTGGCGCCGGATTTCTCCCTCCGCGTCGATCCAGAGGTGGGCGGCAAGGCAGCCGCGCTCTTCATCCGGGCGCAGGGAACACCAGCCGTTCGATAAGGCCTCGGGCAGCATAGGCACCACCCGGTCGGGGAAATAGGCGGAGTTGCCGCGGCTATAGGCCGCGCGATCCAGGGCACTGTCCGGCCGTACGTAGTGGGCCACGTCCGCGATGGCGACCACCAGGTGCCAGCCGCCGGGTCCCGCGCTTTGGCTTTCGGGTTCCGCGAAAACAGCGTCGTCGAAGTCGCGCGCGTCCGCGCCGTCGATGGTTACCAGCGGCAAATCGCGCAGGTCCGCGCGGCTATCCAGCGTCGCGGGGCCGGCGCTTTCGGCTTCGGAGAGGGCCTTATCCGGAAACTCCGTCGGCAAGCCGTGTTCGTGGATGGCGATTAGGCTGAGTGCTCGATGGTTATCCAAACCGCCAAGCCGCTCGACGACCTTGGCTTCCTTTTCGCCCAGCCGGGGATGGTGGGGCTTGACCTCCGCGAGAACCAGCTCGCCGGGCTCCGCCCCCATGCTGTCGGCGCTGCGCAGAATGTAATCGGACTTGGCGCGCTTATCCGTAGGCTTCAGCCGCCCTCCGCGGGCAACCCTCTCGTAAATGCCCAGGACTTGTCTCGGCCCAGCGCCCAGGCGGCGGATGACCTTGCCCTCGTAGCCCTCCTCGCCCAGGAAGCGCAGCTTGGCCAGCACGCGCTCGCCCACGGCGAGAGCGCTGCGATCGGAGGAAGGGGAGGCCATGTAGATTCGTGGTGGCGGGGTTTCGCTGTCCCAGCGGGCCGGTCTGGCAAGCAGTTCTCCGTCCTCGTCCAGCCCGGCGATTTCGACGACGGTGACCGCAGGCAGCCGGCCCCGCGCACCGACCCGGCGCTTCTCGCCGCGCTCAAGGCGCCCTTCGCCGCGAAGTTCCTCGATCATCTGCTTCAGGGCGCGTCGATCCCCGCCCGAGACCTGAAAGGCCCTGGCGATCTCCCGCTTTCCGACCGGGACAGGGCTGTCCTGAACGAAGCGAAGGATCTCTTCCTTTGTCGGCAGGGGCGCTTTCTTGGCCACGGCGCGGCGCTAACCGGCCTCCAGTTTCGCGGCCGCTTTGTTGGCACTGGGCTTCTTGGCGGTGGACTTCTTGGCCGCCGGCTTCTTCGTGGAGGCCTTCTTCGTAGTCTTCTTGGCCCCTTTTTTCGCGGCCTGGGCGTTCAGTATCTCAACGGCCTGTTCCATCGTCACCGCGTCACTCTCGACCGAGCGCGGTAGCGAGGCATTGAGCCGGCCGTGCTTCAAGTAAGGGCCATAGCGGCCTTTGTGGAGCGTCACGGGTTCGCCGTCGCTGGGGTGCGGCCCGAGCGTTCTAAGCGGCTCCGCCTTGCGCGGCGCCTGAGCGAGGAGATCCACCGCCCGGTTGAGGCCGATATGCAAGACATCCTCGTCCGACGGGATGGACTTATAGGTGGGTCCGCGCTTGACATAGGGCCCATAGCGTCCGATGCCGGCCGTGATCTCGCTGCCTTCGTGGTGGCCCAGCGAGCGGGGAAGGCTCAGAAGCTTGATCGCCGTCTGAAGGCCAAGATCCTCCGCCGTGTAGCCGGGGGGTAGGGAGACGCGCTTGGGCTTTTCTCCCTTGGCTTCGGCGTCACCAAGCTGAACGTAAATTCCAAACGGCCCTTTTCTCAGGGTAACGTCCAGTCCGCTTTGCGGATCCTGGCCTAGAACTCTCGGCTGATTCGCCAGGTCCGCCGTGGCGTCCTCGCCGTCGCCCTCTCCCGGCACGGCGAGCGGCTTGGTGAAGCGGCAGTCGGGGTAATTGGAGCATCCGATGAATCCGCCCGAGCGGCCCAGGCGAAGTCCTAGGCGCCCCTCGCCGCAGGCCGGGCAGCGTCGCGGATCCTTGTCCGGCTCATCGGAATTTCGCGGGAAAAAGTGGGGGCCTAGAACCTCGTCCAAGGTATCGATCACATTGGTGATGCGCAGTTCCTTGGTGCCGTCGATCGCTTGGCTGAAGGCTTCCCAGAATCGGCGCAAAACGCTGCGCCAGTCAATTCGGCCGCCCGACACATCGTCGAGTTCTTCTTCCAGCTTCGCCGTGAAATCGTATTGCACGTAGCGTTCGAAGAAGCTGGAAAGAAAGGCGGTGACCAGCCGGCCGCGATCCTGCGGCAAGAAGCGGCGCTTCTCGAGTGTGACGTAGTCCCGGTCCTGCAGCACTTGCAGAATCGAGGCGTAGGTGGAGGGTCGGCCAATGCCAAGCTCTTCCAGCCGTTTCACCAGGCTCGCTTCACTGTAGCGCGGGGGCGGTTGGGTGAAGTGCTGTTGCGGGACAACGCGCTCGCGGTTCAAGTCCTGGCCGTGCTCAAGGCGGGGCAGGCGGGCCTCGCCGTCGTCCGGTTCACCGCCGTTGTCGTCCCGGCCTTCCTGATAGAGCTTGTAATAGCCGTCGAAGGCCACCGTGGTGCCGGTGGCGCGCAGCATCGCCGCATCCCGATCGACCGCCACGTCGACCGTGACTTGATCGAGCAAGGCACTTTCCATCTGGCTTGCCAGCGCTCGCTTCCAGATCAGTTCGTACAGACGGGCCTCGTCGGAGGGAAGGTGGTGGCGCATGTCAGATGGTTGGCGCGTGAAATCGGTTGGCCGGATCGCCTCGTGGGCCTCTTGGGCATTCTTTGCCTTGGACTTGTAAATCCGCGGAGCGTCCGGCAGATAGCGGTCGCCGAAGGTCGAGGAGACCAGCCTGCGCGCTCCCGACACCGCCTCGTTGGACATGCTGACGCCATCGGTCCGCATGTAGGTGATAAGGCCAAGGGTCTCGCCGCCAATATCAAAACCTTCGTAAAGCTTCTGTGCCACTCGCATGGTTTGCGTGGCGCCGAATCCAAGCTTGCGCGAGGCCTCCTGCTGCAGGGTCGAGGTAGTGAAGGGCGGTTGCGGGTTGCGTTTGACCTGTTTTTTCTCGATCGACTCGACGGTGAAGCTCCGCGCGGCCTCCAGCAACCTGACCGCTTCTGTGGCCTTCGCTTCGCTGTCGAGGTCGAACTTGTCCAGCTTGCGGCCCCCAAAACGCGTCAGCCGCGTTTCGAAGCTCACTGTATCGACCCCTTTGAGAAAGGCCGCGACCGTCCAATATTCGCGGGGCTTAAAGGTTTCGATCTCCGCTTCGCGCTCGCAGATTAGGCGCAGGGCCACCGACTGCACGCGCCCGGCCGACTTGCTTCCGGGCAACTTGCGCCAGAGCACCGGCGACAGCGTGAACCCCACAAGGTAGTCGAGGGCGCGCCGAGCGAGATAAGCGTCGATAAGCTCCTGATTGAGGTCGCGCGGATGCTTGAAGGCATCCACCACGGCGTTCTTCGTGATCTCGTTGAAGACCACGCGCTTGACCGGCTTGTCCTTGAGGGCTTTGCGCTTCTTCAACTCGTCGATGATGTGCCAGGAGATGGCCTCGCCCTCCCGATCCGGGTCGGTTGCGAGGTAGAGCTGGTCGGCGTTGCGGACCGCCTGGGCGATTTCCTTCAGCCGCTTCTCGCCGCGCGGATCGACTTCCCAGGCCATGGCGAAGTCTTGCTCCGGATCGACGGAGCCGTCCTTGGCCGGAAGGTCCCGGACGTGGCCATAGCTGGCGAGAACTTGAAAGTCCGGTCCAAGGTACTTGTTGATTGTCTTGGCTTTCGCCGGAGATTCGACGACGACGACATGCATGGTCAAGCGGCGAGTCTTCCTCGTTTCAGCGACTGATTCGGCGGTGCTCGCCACTCAGGCGTCTGGGTCCATCAAAAGCGAAACGCGATTGCCGGGGTGGCGTTGAACGCGGTCCGCGAACTCCAGCTCGAGCAGCAGATACCTGACGAGCGCTGAAGAGAATTGGCATTGCCGTATGAGTTCGTCAACAGGCGTTGGACTGGGGCCAAGCAGTTCAAGCAGCGTCCGCATGGCTTGCTAGACTTCGGTTTCGCTGGGAATCCAGGGCGCTGTGTCGTCGAAATCCCCGAAGTCGGGCTCACCCAAGGGCCGGCTTTGCTGCGCGATCGCGCGCACGACGTCCTCCCCGCTTTCCACCAAGGTGGCGCCTTGCCGCAAAAGGTCGTTACAGCCGCGCGCCCTGGGGTCCAGCGGCGAGCCGGGTACGGCCATGACCTCGCGGCCCTGCTCGTTGGCGAAGCGCGCGGTGATCAGGGAACCGGAGCGCATGGCGGCTTCGATGACGACGACCCCAAGCGAAAGCCCCGAGATAATTCGGTTGCGGCGCGGAAAGTGCCGGGCTTGGGGTTCGGTCCCTAATGGCAGCTCACCAATTAGCAAGCCGCGCGAGCGCAAATCCTCGTGTAAGGCTTCGTTCTCAGGTGGATAAATGACGTCGAGGCCGCCAGCTAGAACGGCCGCGGTCGCGGCCTCCAAAGCCCCAATGTGCGCGGCGGTATCGATCCCCCGGGCCATTCCCGAAACCACCAGGAAACCCTCTTGAGCCAGTTCGCGTGACAGGGAGTCGGCGAGCTTTCGCCCATTCAGCGAAGCGTTTCGCGCCCCGACCAGGGCGATGCAGGGCCGAGTCAACAGATGCTCGTTTCCCGCCAGCATCAGGAGGGGTGGGGCGTCGTCGATGGCGGCCAGGGCGAGGGGGTAATCCGGCTCGACGAGCCCGAGATAGCGGGCACCAAAGCGTTCGATCTGGGCCAACTCCCGTTCGGCGGCAGCGGCGGAAGGAATACGCAGCGGCCGCACGCGCCGACCCCGGCGCGCGATCTCGGGCAAGGCGTCGAGTGCGCCGTCCGCGGAGCCGAACCGGGCCAGAAGCTCCCGAAAAGTGACCGGTCCCACGCCCTCTGTCCGAATCAGCCGCAGCCAGGAAACTCGCTCCTTGCTCGACAGCGGATGGGTTCGGGCGGCACACATGCTGCCACCATTAATAGTTGTTATGGTTTCGTCAAGGCTCGCTGGGGCGGTCTTGGGCGTCGGCCTTGCGGCCGATCTTGCTTTCCTGTCCGCGTATGAGGCGGCCAATGTTATCGCGATGACGCAGCCATAGAAGGACGGCAAGCGCGGCGGAGAACTCGACGATCTGCAAATCCTGGGTCAAGGGCCAGGCCATCAAGGGGGCGGCCAAGCTGGCCAGCAAGGCGGCGAGAGAAGAGTAGCGGGTAACCGCCGCGACCAATAGCCAGACCAGGCAAACGCCTAGCCCCACCGGCCAGGCCACGCCCAGCAAGGTGCCGATGCTTGTGGCGACCCCTTTGCCTCCGCGTAATCCCAGCCAGATCGGGAAGTTGTGGCCCAAGACCGCACCGAAGCCCGCGGCTAGCATGACATCGGGGCCGAAGAAATAATTCCCGATCAGCGCGGCCGCGGCGCCCTTGCCCCCGTCCAGAAGCAGCGTGGCCGCCGCCAGGTCCTTGCGGCCGGTGCGCAGGACGTTGGTGGCGCCGATGTTGCCGGATCCGATTCGGCGAACGTCGCCCATTCCCGCGAGCCGCGTGAGCAAAAGCCCAAAGGGAATTGATCCCAAGAGATATCCGCCTGCCAAGGCACCGAGCAGGTAGGGCCAGGCAAATTCCCAGGATATAGGATCGGGCATGAGGAGCCGCACCTTTACGATGAACTCGATCTAGGCCTTTGCAGGCCTATTCGGAATAGATCGTACGGCCGTCGACCACGCAGCGCAAAACTTTGCCGCGAACCGCGTGGTCCTCGAAGGGCGAGTTCTTGGACTTGCTCAGGAAGGAATCCGGATCGATCCGCCACGCGCGGTCTGGGTCGAAGACGACGAGATCGGCCGGGTTGCCCTTGGTCAGGCCGGACTGGAAGCCCAGAATACCGGCCGGCGCGCTGGTCAAGCGGGTCAAGAGTTCCAACAGGTCCAGCTTTCCTTCGTGCACCAAGGCAAGCGACAGGGGCAGCAGGGTCTCCAGGCCGACGATGCCCGGTTCCGCTAGGCCGAAGGGCAGCCTTTTGGAGTCCTGATCATGCGGCGCGTGGTCGCTTGCGAGGGCGTCGATGGTGCCGTCGGCTACGGCCTCGGCGATGGCCGCCCGGTCTTCCTCGCGGCGTAGCGGGGGAGAAACCTTCGCGAAGGTGCGGTAGTCACCGACGGCGCCTTCGTCCAGGGTGAAGTAGTGGGGGGTCGTGTCGCAGGTAACCGGCAATCCCCGGGCCTTCGCCGCGCGAATCGCCTCGACCGCGCCTGCTGTGGACAAATGCGCCGCGTGATAGCGGCCCCCCGTCATCTCAACCAGGCGCAGGTCCCGCTCGACCATGATGATCTCCGCCTGGTTCGGGATCCCGCTCAAGCCGAGGTGGGTGGCGAGCTTGCCGGAATTCATCAGGCCGCCGGCCAAGGCTGGCTCTTCCGGGTGCTGGATGATTACGGCGTCAAAGGCCCTGGAATAGCTCAGCGCCCGGCGCATCACACCCGCGTTGGCGACGGCCTTCAGGCCATCGGTGAAGCCCGCCGCCCCGTAATCGCGCAGCAGGCCCATCTCGGTGATTTCCTGGCCTTCCAGGCGGCGGGTCACGGCGGCGTAGGTGTAGACCTTGACCCGTTTGACCTCACGCGCGCGCCGGGCGATGTATTCCACGGCCGCGATGTCGTCGACGATGGGTTCCGTGTTCGGAAGGGCCACCATGGAGGTCACGCCGCCCGCGGCGGCCGCGTCGCTGGCCGTCGCTATTGTTTCCTTATGCTCTTCCCCTGGCTCGCGCAGCTGCACGCGCATATCGATCAGGCCCGGCGCCAAGCAGGCACCATCGCAATCCACCGTCTCGATTCCCTCCGGCACGCCATCCTTGAAAAGGCGGGGGCCAAGATCCGCAATGGTGCCGCCCTCGGTCAGCAGGGCGCCCGGCGCGTCCAGCCCGCTCGCCGGGTCCAGCAGGCGGGCGTTGAGGTAGGCGACGCGGCGTGCATTGGTTGCGTCCATGGTCTAGGCGCCCTCCGGCGAGGGCCTGAGAGGCCGGGTCAGCACGTCGAGACATGCCATCCGCACGGCGACGCCCATCTCCACCTGCTCGCGGATCACCGAGCGGTCGATGTCGTCGGCCAACTCGCTGTCGATCTCCACGCCGCGGTTCATGGGCCCGGGGTGCATGACCAGCGCATCGGGCTTGGCCAGCCCAAGCTTCTCGCGGTCGAGCCCATAGAAGTGGAAGTACTCGCGGATGGAAGGAACGTAGCTGCCCTGCATGCGTTCGGTCTGCAGGCGCAGCATCATCACGATATCCACGTCCCGCAGGCCTTCGCGCATGTCGAAGTAGGCGGTGACGCCCAGGCTTTCGACGCCCGAAGGCAGGAGGGTGGGTGGCGCGATCACCCGTACTTTCGCCCCCATGGTGGTCAGCAGATGGATGTTGGAGCGGGCGACTCGGCTGTGCATCACATCGCCGCAGATCGCAACGGTCAGCCCCTCCAGCCGGCCCCGGCGGCGGCGGATGGTAAGGGCGTCCAGCAGCGCTTGGGTTGGGTGCTCGTGGCTGCCGTCCCCGCCGTTTATGACGGCGCAATCCACCTTCTCGCTCAACAGTTTCACGGCACCGGAGTCCGGGTGGCGCACAACCAGCACGTCGGGATGCATGGCGGTCAGAGTCATGGCCGTGTCGATCAGGGTTTCGCCTTTCTTGATCGATGACCAAGCAACCGACATGTTGATGACCTCCGCCCCAAGGCGTTTGGCCGCTAGCTCGAAGGAAGTGCGGGTGCGGGTCGAGGTCTCGAAGAAAAGGTTGATGACCGTATGCGCATCGAGCAGCCGCTCATAGCTGTGAGAGCGCGGGTCCAATTTGGCGTAGTCGCCAGAGAGATCGAGAAGAAACGAGATTTCCTGGGCCGAAAGACCCTCGATCCCCAAGAGGTGGGGGTGCCGATATCCGAGGTTTGCGCTGTCGGAATTAAGGCTGGTCATTAAAGCCGCTTTATGGCACCGCTCGACCCATGACGCAAGGCAAGAGGAAGGCGCGGCGCCGAAGGCCCCGGATCGGCCGGATTGCTTATTGGGTTCTGGCGGTGCTTGTCGGCCTGCCGGCGGTGCTGGTCGCGCTCTACGCGGTGGTGCCGCCACCGGCGACTCCGCTGATGGTGATCCGGGCATTCGAAGGGGAGGGCTGGCGGCGCGACTGGGTGCCCTTGGAGCGCATTGCCCCGGCGCTGCCGCAAGCGGTGATCGCGGCGGAGGATAATCTTTTCTGCGAACATTGGGGGTTCGACCTGAAGTCCTTGCGCGAGGTCGTCGAGGAATACCGCGAGGGCGAGCGGGTGCGCGGCGCCAGCACGATCACCATGCAGACCGCCAAGAACCTCTTTCTTTGGCCGGGCCGCAGCATGATCCGCAAGGGCATCGAGGCCTATCTGACGCCCTACCTTGAGCTCTTGCTGACCAAGCGGCGCATTCTCGAGCTCTATTTGAACGTGGCGGAGTGGGGGCCGGGCGTCTATGGAGCCGAGGCCGCGGCGCGAACTCATTTCGGCCGATCGGCGGCGGAGTTGACGGAGCAGCAAGCCGCTTTGCTCGCCGCTGTTCTGCCGAACCCGCGCAAGTTTTCCGCAGGCCAGCCGAGCGACTATATTCGCAAGCGCGCCGCCACATTGCGCCAGCGCATCGATCAGCTCGGGCCGCTGCTGGACTGCGCGAAGAGCGGAGAGTAAGTTCCGCCAGCCGTACTCATCGCCGACCGGGACGCCGCCCATGCCATCCGACGCCGCCATCAAGCACGACTTTCGCAGCGATACCGTGACCCGCCCCAGCTCCGGCATGCGCCGGGCCATGGCCGAGGCGGAAGTTGGAGACGACGTCTTCGGTGACGACCCCACGGTGCTGCGGCTCGAAGCCATGGCGGCGGAGCATCTGGGTAAGGACGCGGCTGTGTTCATGTCCTCGGGAACCCAGTCGAACCTAGCGGGCCTGATGGCCCACTGTGGACGTGGGGACGAGTACATCGTTGGTCAGATGGCGCACTGTTATCGTTGGGAAGCGGGAGGGGCGGCGGTACTTGGCAGCATCCAGCCGCAGCCGATCGCAAATCGGGCCGACGGCTCCCTAGCGCTCGAGGATATCGCGGCGGCGATAAAACCCGACGATCCGCACTTCGCCATCACCCGGCTTCTCGCCCTTGAGAACACCATCGGGGGCAAGGTCTTGCCGCGAAGCTATTTGGACGAGGCAACGGGTCTCGCACGCGAACACGATCTAGGCTGCCATCTCGACGGCGCGCGGGCCTTCAACGCGGCGGTGGCGCTGGGACTGCCGATTTCCGAGATCGTGCTGCCCTTCGACACGGTTTCGGTCTGTCTCTCGAAGGGCCTGGGCGCGCCAATCGGATCGGTGCTGGTGGGCCAGGCGGATCTGATCGGCCGGGCGCGGCGGATCCGCAAAATGCTCGGCGGCGGACTGCGGCAGGTCGGTGTCCTGGCAGCGGCCGGGATCTACGCCCTGGAACACAACGTGGACCGCCTTGTCGAGGATCACGCCCGAGCGCAGCGGCTGGCCGAAGGGCTCGCGGCCTTCGACGGCCTCGAAGTCACCCAGCCGGACACCAACATCGTCTTCGTGGACGTGGCCTCGCAGATCGCGGAAGCGTTCGGCGACCACCTTGCCACCCACGGTATCGCGGTCACCGGCAACTATGGAAAGACGCGCTGGGTCACCCATTTGGACGTGGGCGACGACGCGGTCACGGAGGCTTTGGAGGTCGCGGGCCGGTTCTTCGATTGAGCGGCGCAGCGTACGCCGTGGTCAAGCGGTAGTCCGGTATTGGAGGAGATATGGCATGGACCGATTCACCGGCGGCTGCCAGTGTGGCAAGGTCCGGATCGTGGCCTCGGGGCGGCCCTACAGAGTCGGGCTTTGTCATTGCCTCGACTGCCGAAAGCATCACGGCGCTCTCTTTCACGCCTCGGCTGTCTTCCCTCAAGACGCGGTGACGATAGACGGTGAAACGCGGGACTATCGCGGGCGGCATTTCTGCCCCAGCTGCGGGTCGTCCGTCTTCGCGCGCAGTGGGGACGAAGTCGAGGTGCATCTCGGTTCCTTGGATGCCCCGGATCAACTGATGCCAACCTACGAACTCTGGACCGTTCGCCGTGAGTCCTGGTTGCCGCCATTCCCGCTCAGCAGACGCCACAACCACGATCGTGACGCCACAAGCCGTTTCGAGGACTAGGCTGTCTCGTTTCTTGCGCGGCGGAGCCTCCCGAGAGCGGAAAGGGCAACCGGAGGGTTCTCATACCACACCATCGTCCCTGAGTTTCGCGACATCAGCATCCGAGAGCCCTAAAACCTCGCGTAGCACCTCATCGCTGTGGGCACCCAGATGGGGTGGGGGGCGGCGGTAGGAGACGGGAGTCTCGCTCATCTTGACGGGGTTCCCGATCATCTCCACCTCGCCCTTGGCGCTGCCGGGTTCGGGCATGGAAATCCGCATGCCGCGCCCGAGGAGGTGCGGGTCGGAAAAGACCCTGTCGAGGGTGTTGACCGGGCCGCAAGGCACGCCAATGGCCGAGAGTCCCTCGACCCATTCGTCCAAGCTCTTCGTCACTGTAATCTTGGGCAGAATCTCATAGAGTGCCTCGCGGTTGGCCACGCGCAGGGCGTTTGACGCAAAGCGCGGATCCTCGGCCAGCTCAGGCACGCCGGCGAAGTCGCAGAACTTCTTGAACTGGCCATTGTTTCCCACAGCCAGAATGAAGTAGCCGTCGGAGCTTGGCATGACCTTGTAGGGCACGATGTTCGGATGCTCGGAGCCCAGTCGCTGTGGCACCTTGCCGCTAACAAGGTAATTGCAGCCTTCGTTGATCAGCCAGGCCACCTGGGTGTCCAGCAAGGCGAGATCGATGTATTGGCCGCGCCCGGTTTTCTCGCGGTAGTGAAGAGCCGCGAGGATGGCGGTGCTGGCGTACATGCCGCAAACCACGTCCGCGATGCCGACGCCGACCTTCAGCGGGTCGCCGTCCGGTTCCCCGGTCAAGCTCATGATCCCGCCCATGCCCTGAGCCAGGTAATCGTACCCGGCGCGCGGTGCGTAGGGGCCGGTCTGGCCAAACCCCGTGATCGAGCAATAGATGATATCGGGTTTCACTGAGACGACCGAGGCGTAATCAAGCCCAAACTTGGCGAGCCCGCCGACCTTGAAGTTCTCAACCACGATATCGGATTTGGCGATCAGGTTCAGAGCAAGTCTTTGCCCTTCTTCTTTTGCAATATCAATAGTTAGGGAGCGTTTATTGCGATTCGAAGAGAGGAAATAGGCGCTGATGTCACTTTCGGTGCCGTCGGGGCGCTCGACATAAGGAGGACCCCAGCGGCGGGTGTCGTCGCCTTCGCCGGGCCGTTCGATCTTGATGACGTCGGCGCCCAGGTCCGCCAAAAGCTGCGTGCAGGTCGGCCCCGCGAGAATGCGGGTTAGATCGAAAACGCGAAGTCCGTCTAGGGGTCCGGTCATGAGCCTGTCCTACGCCAGCGATAACGTTAAGAAGACTGGGGTTCTGGCCCGCCCGCGCGCCCTCGTCAAGGCGGTTGCGCACCGGGATGCCTGCCGGGCTTTCGAATCCGGCAAATTGGCCCTTTAATGCGGTGCCCCATTATTGCATTGGAGCCGCCATGACGAAGCCGCCCCTGGAAGACCTTGGCCATGCGCTCGCCCTGCGTTTCGGCGCGCCGGTGGCCGCCGACCTCGACCCTGGCATGCCGGGCCTGGAAGCTCTTTGCGCCATGGCCCGGCGCGGCTCTCACCGCCGTTTCCAGACGCGCGAGGTGGAGGAGACGCTCCTGCGCTTGCTCTGCGCGGTGGCCCTCTCGGCCCCGACGAAGAGCGACCTTCAGCAACGGGATATCGTTATCCTGCGGGAGCCGGAACAGCGGCGCGCTCTCGACGACATGGTGGCGGGGCAGGCCTGGGTGCGTGGGGCGCCGGCGATGTTGATCTTCTGCGGGAACAACCGGCGTCAGCGGCAGATCCACGCATGGCGCGGTCATCCCTTCGTCAACGATCACCTGGATGCCTTTTTCAATGCGGCGGTGGACGCAGGCATCGCGCTCGCTGCTTTCGTGACTGCGGCCGAGGCTCTTGGCTTGGGCTGCTGCCCGGTCAGCGCGGTGCGCAACCGAGCCCGGGATGTCAGCGAGCTCTTGAAGCTTCCCGACCACATCTTCCCCGTCGCAGGGCTGGCGGTGGGCTGGCCCTTGGGCGACGCGGAGATCAGTCCGCGCTTGCCGCTGGAGACAACGGTCCATGTGGACCGCTTCAGCGAGGACGGCCTGCGCGGCCGGGTGGAGGCCTACGACAGCGCGCGGGCGGCTGCTCAACCCTACGAGACGCAGCGCTTCGTCGAGGAACTTGGGGCAATGGAGCAGGGCTATGGGTGGTCTGAGGACAAGTCCCGCCAGTATTCCCGTCCCGAGCGGGCGGATTTCGGCGCCTTCGTGCGTGAAAAGGGCTTCGGTCTCACGTGAGGCGGCTGCCGGATAACGTTAGCGCGGGATGCGGCTTAACGTTCAGATCAACTCCTCGCCCCGGTCGTCGGTCTCGCCGAACCGCTTCAGAACGGCTGGCTTCGTGCCTTCGTAAACCTTCGAAAGGTTGGCTGCTATCTTTTTGTTTTCGCGATCGAAAAGGCTATTTCCCTGGAGGTCGCTTTCAACCAGGAAGGGGCCCAGGTTTTCGACCTCAAAAACCCAAAGCGCTTGCGCTATTCCCAGCTCTTCCTGCCAGTGAAGGCCACGCACGCCCTTGACGCCGCGGCCCAGAAGCGCGCCGGTGCCATATCCAACGGTGGTCAGGTAAACGGCTCCGCGCGGTACGAACTCTTTTCTGTAGTCCTCGGGATTCATGCCGCCCTTGCCGATGATCAGCTTGGCGCCGGATCTATCCAGCCACTCGCCGATCCATTTGGAGAAGCGGAAGGAGGCGGTGGCTGTGACCGCGCCCACCTTGAAAGAACCGTCTTCAAGGGGGGTGCCGGCCGGCGAGCAGTGGAAGTTTGCCGCGGATTCCCCGGGCAGGTCCAAGGGCAGTTCGGCACCCTCTTCGATCACGCGCATGTAGACGCCTTCGCGCGCCGTGTAGACCACACCGTCGAGATAGACGATGTCGCCGAGCTCCAACTCCGCCAACGCTTCCGGCGAAGGGTTGGTGCTCAGGCGGACTTTTCGTGGCTGTGCGGCAGCGCCCATTCCACCGTCTCCCGGCGTTGATAATCGGTGAACCATTGCGGATCGGTGCGGTATTCCACGCGCCCGTCCGCGTGGATGCGGGCCACCGCGCGGCGCGAGGACAGGCAGAAGGCGTGCACACTCATCTGCATGCCGCCGGTATGGCAGTAGCCGACCTCGATATGGCAGTCGATCACCATAGACTTGCCGACGAAACCCATGGCGCCCATGCCGATGGAGTTGCCTAGGTCCTTGAACTCTTCCTCCAAGGCGGCGATCCGGGGGTCCGGGTTCTTGTCTCCCACAGTGCGCAGACAGGCGGCGCGCTTGCCCAGGACCATGCAGGTATCCTTGGATCCGCCCAGGCCGATCCCAATGATGGCCGGCTGGCAGGCCAGGCCGCGCTTGCCGAAGGCGACGAGGCTATCCAGGAAGAAGCGCTTGATCCCCTGGATGCCATCGCTGGGGAACAGCATGCGGTAATCCGTGCCGAAAAGCCCGCCTTTATGCACTGTGATCAAGTCGATCCATGCGCCCTCCGGCTCGAAGCCGTATTCGATCTCCGGCGCGCCGATGCCGACATTGTTGTCGTGGTCCGTGCGCCAGAGCGGATGGACGCGGTTGGGCCTCAGGGGCACGGATTTAGTGGCGTTGGCCGTGGCCCGCCTCAGGGCCGCCTCCAGCGCGACCGGGCCGCCCTCGATTTGGGCCTCGTTGCCCATCTTCACGTACCAGCGCGGGCAGCCGGTATCGCCGCACATGGCGCGTCGATCCTCCTTGGCCGCCTCGTAGTTCTCCAGCATGGCCTGAAGGACGAAGGAGGAAAGGTCCCCATCCTCTGCGTCCGCGGCTGCCTGCAGCCCTTCGAGATAGTCTTGCGGGATCTCGATCGCCGCCTTGTCCATCAAGGTCTCGGCGGTCCGTTGGATCGCATCTATGGATATCATCCTCTTGCCTCCAGCAAGCTCTCCGCCTCGCCGGGCTTGAGCAAGGTCTCCCCCGGCTTGACGATCGAGAAGTCCACCGGCACCCGCTCGACCTCCATGCTCTCACCTTCCTGGCGGACGACCGTGAAATAGGAGCTGTCGAGATCCCCGGTGTCCGGGTGGTCTTCCCGGAAGTGCGCGCCCCGTGAGTTCTCGCGGGACAGGGCAGCGTGGGCGATCACCTGCGAGGTTTCGATCAGGCTGCGCAAGTTCAGCCAATCGTGCCAGGTCAGATTGAAGGCCAGGTTGTCGTCCGCCACACCGATCTCAAGCAGCTCGCGGCCAAGCCCAGCAACCCGCGAGAGGCCGCGCTCGATGCCGGCCGCCGTGCGGATCACGCCGACATCTTCCCACATGGCGTCCATCAACTCGCGGCGCAAGTTGTGGCTGTTCGCCGGCTTGCGGCTAAAGGGGTGGCAGGCCCTTTCGATCTCCAACGCCAAATCGGTTTCGTCCGGGTCGGGCAGGGTGCCTTGCCCGTCGATGTCCTTGGCCATGATGTCGCCGGCCACTCCGCCGTAGACCGTGGAGTTCGCGACACCGTTGCCGCCCAGGCGGTTCGCGCCGTGCGCGCCGCCTGCATCCTCGCCGGCTACATAAAAGCCCGGAATGCCCGTGCGGGTGTCCGGGTCGACCACAAGGCCGCCCATGAGGTAGTGGGCTGTCGGCACCACCTCCACCTGTCCGGCCGCGAGGTCGAAGCCGCTGTCGGCGCAGCGCTTGACCATGCCGGGAAAGGCGGCGCGCACCTTGTCCGGCCCGAGATGACCCATGGAGATATAGACCCCACCGTTGGGCGAGACCTGGCCCTGTCGCATCTCTGCGTAGATACCCCGGCTGACCACGTCACGGGTCGCCCGCTCGCCGCGCTCGTCATAGTCGAACATGAAGCGGGCACCGGTACCGTTCAGCAGGTGCCCGCCCGCGCCGCGCAAGCCCTCTTCGAGAACCGTGCCGGTCATGCGGGTACCTTCGCCGGCCAGGAGGCCGGTCGGGTGGAACTGCACCATCTCCATATCGCGCAACGGCAAGCCTAGGCGCAAGGCCATGGCCAGCCCGTCCATGGTCTTGTCTCCGGACGGGGTATGGTAGCGGTACATGGTGGGGCCGCCCCCGGTGGCCAGCAGAATGGCCTTCGCCCGCACGAAGCGGAAGACGCCGCTGCGCATATCGATCAGCAGGGCCCCGGCCAAACGGGAGTGATCGGACGCGGGGATCAGGCTCACCGCCCGGTGCTCCTGCAAGCGCTCGATGGGCCGCGAGAGCACCTGCTCCATCAAGCGGTTGATGATCTCGATGCCGGTGAGATCGCCCTTGTGCACCGTCCGGTCGAAGGTTTGCCCCGCGAAGGCCTTTTGATGTAGCGAGCCATCCGGGTTGCGGTCGAAGAAGCAGCCGATCTCGTTCTCCAGCTCGCGCACCCGGACCACGGCGGTCTCGCAAAGCTTCCAGGCCATGTCTTGGTGAGGCAACCACTTGCCGCCCTCAATGGTATCCATGAAATGCCGCTCGATGGAGTCGTCCGGTGCGAGCGCCACGTTGTAACCGCCTTGCACCATGCGTGTGCAGCCGCACTTGCCGATCAGGCCCTTGACCGCCAGCGTGATCTTCCGCTCCGGCGCGGCCCTTTGCGCGTGCAGCGCTGCGAAGAGTCCGGCACCGCCGGAGCCGAGGATCAGGATATCCGTATCGTGCCGTTCAAGCATTTCAGGCCGCGTTCAGAAAGAAGGTGACGGAAATCAAGAAGGCCGCGGCCGCCGCCGAGGCCGCGAAGGTTTTCTGGCGTGGCGACCAGGGCAGCCATTCCAGCGCCATCAGCCTCAGGCCGCCGAACATATGCACGCCTAGAAGAAAGACCAGTCCGAACTCCGCGGCCTTAACGATCCCCAGGTCGGTCCAGCGCAGGAACCCGTCCAGCCTCTCCGGCTGGCGCAGGGCAAAGGACAGGACGTAGAAATGCACCGGCAGAAAGAGGGCCAGCGCCACGCCGGAGACGCGGTGCAGCACGAAGGCGTACCAAAGAGGCTGGGAGCGGTGCGGCCAGATCATGGCGCGGTCACCGCGAAGACGGCTCGGGTCCCCATGAACAGCAGCGCCAGGAACACCGCCCAGGTGAAGAGCGAGAGCGCAAGACCTTTCAGTTTCGCATACTCGAAGACCACGACGCGCAGCCCAATCGCCGCGTGAACCGAAGCCGCCAGCACGAAGGTTCCGTAGAACCCTGCCCAGAGCAGGCTGCCTTGCGTGCGCGACAGGATTTCCTCGGCGCTCAAGCCGCCCCGCACCGCCACGATCATGACGGCAATATGGCCCAGCACCAGGGGCGCCATGATCAAGGCCGTGACCCGCTGCAGGATGTAGAGGCGCAGATCGAGCATGCTCTATCTCCCCCGCCGGAACGCCGCCTTAACGGTTTCACGCTTGAGGCCCGCGATGGACGCGGTGGGGTTGAGGGAATTGGGACAATAGGCAGCGCAGCTTTGGTGCGAGTGGCAATTATGGCAGCCGCCGTCGTGGGAAACCGCCTCCAGCCGTTCCGCCAAGGCACCGTCGCGCAGATCGTTCACCAGCGACCAGGCCCGGTTCAAGGCAGCCGGCCCCAGATATGCCGGGTTCGCCGCGACCACGTCGCAGGCGGCGTAGCAAACTCCGCAGTTGATGCATTCCACGGCCGCGTCCGCCGAGATCCGTTCGGGCGTGTCCGGCCGGATCGCTTCGATCTCGTCCTCGCGGGTCTTTGTGGGGTGGAACACGCCCTCGGCCGCGACCCATTTGTCGAAGAAGTCGGACATGTCGGTGGCCAGGTCCTTGATCACCTGCAGGTTGCGCAGCGGCGCGATCTCGATGCGCCCGCGCTTGGCCACCTTTTTGACGTGGGTGCGGCAGGTCCAGCGCGGCTTGCCGTTGACCATCATGGCGCAAGATCCGCACATGCCCACACGGCAGGCGAAACGGTAGGACAGCGTGGGGTCGGCGTGCTGCTGGATCCAGGTCACCACGTCCAGCACCGTCTGGCTGTCTCGTGCCGGCACCTGGAAATTCTGAAAACTCTCCGCCCCGCTGCGCCAGACGTCGACGTCGAGAAAGGATGAGTCGGTGGGCAAGCTTGGCTCCCTTATGGCATCCCACGGAGTTCGCGCTCCAGGGCGTCTTCGTTTCTTGGCGGCCGGCCGCTGAAGCGGCTCCGGCAAAACCTATCCCGAGGGCGTTAAACGCGCAAGAAACGGAGGGACAGCGCCTTTGGCGGAGGATAAACCTTTCGACTGGGAGCAAGGAGGAGAAAGAGCAGACATGACGGCTCAAAGCATGACGGCGACGGAATGGCTGCTGCTGATCTTGCTTTCGGTGTTGTGGGGGGCCTCCTTTTTCTTCGCCGAGGTGGCGCTGGATCAAGTGCCGCCCTTCACCTTGGTGCTGTTCCGGGTGGGGATCGCGGCCCTGGCACTGCACCTCTGGCTGCGGGCAAGCGGTGCCAGGATGCCCGCCGACTGGGCCGCCTGGCGGCGCTTCGCCACCATGGGGCTGCTGAACAACGCCTTTCCCTTCAGCCTCATCGTCTTCGGCCAGACCTATATCCCAAGCGGTTTGGCCGCGATTTTAAACGCCACCACGCCGCTTTTCGCCGTGGTCTTCGCCCATTTCCTCGCCAAGGACGAACGCTTGACCCTGGCACGGCTCAGCGGCGTGGGGATCGGCATCGCGGGTGTCGCGGTGATGATCGGCCCCTCGGCCTTGGACGGCTTGGGCTCCGGCGTCATTGGCCAGCTCGCGGTGCTGGGCGGGGCCTGTTGCTACGGCCTGGCGAGCTACTACGGGCGCCGGCTGCGCGGCTATCCGCCGGTGGTTTCGGCGGCGGGGCAGGTGACCTGCAGCACCTTGTGGTTGGCGCCGCTGGCTCTGTTCATAGACCGGCCCTGGACTTTGCCGAGCCTGACTTGGGAGACGTGGGGATCGCTTCTCGGCGTGGCGCTGCTCAGCACGGCGCTGGCCTACGTGGTCTTCTTCCGCATCATGGCGCGGGCGGGGGGCACGAACGTGATGCTGGTGACCTTCCTGGTGCCGGTGAGCGCGCTGCTGCTCGGCGTCTTCATCCTGGGCGAGGCGGTCGGTGCGCGGGAACTCACCGGCATGGCTCTGATCTTCGGCGGCCTGGCGGCTATCGACGGGCGGCTCTGGCGGTGGCTTCAGTCGCGCCTATCGGGCAGGCGCCCCAAGGCATCCAGCGCGCCTTGAAGGATGTAGGCGGCGGCGAGCTTGTCCACCACCTCGCCTCGGCGCTTGCGGGTCATGTCGGCTTCGCCGACCAGGAAGCGCTCCACGGCGGCGGTGGATAGCCGCTCGTCCCAGAAGGCGATGGGCAGGTCGATGCCGGCGATCTCCACCAGGTTGCGGGCGAACTGCCGCACCGACTGGGCGCGCGGGCCTTCGCTGGCGTCCATGTTGACCGGCAGCCCGACGATCAGGCCTACGGCCTCCCGCTCGTCCGCCAGGCGTTTTAGCTCCTCCGCGTCTGCCGTGAACTTGCGCCGCCGGATCGTGCCCACCGCCGAGGCCACCTTGCGGTCCCGGTCCGACACCGCCACACCCACGGTCTTCTCGCCCACATCCAGCCCCAGCACGCGCCCGCGCGGAGGGAGGAGGGAAAGGAACTCGGAGAAATCGATCAGCGGCATGGCGCCTTTTTGGACCCAAGGCGCGCGCCTGTCCAGCTTGCCGGTGCCTTGTTGAGAAATGCGGCCAGTGATAGCGTCCCCGCCCGGAAGGAAGATCCATGAGCGATTTCCGCAACGAACTTGGGCAGCCGATTGGGGCGCCGGTGACGGGGAGCTTTCCGCGGCCGGAGCCACCGCGAACCACGATGGCGGGACGGACCTGCTCGGTGGTGCCGCTCGAGGTGGAGGCTCATGCCGAGGGACTGTTCGCGGCCTTCCGGGAGGACGGCGAGAATCGGATTTGGACCTATTTGCCTTACGGTCCCTTCGAGACGCTGGATGCCTTCATCGCGTGGATGCAAGGAACCTGTCTAGGCGAGGACCCGCTGTTCCATGCGATTCTGGATTCGGATGGGCGGCCGCTCGGCGTGGCGAGCTATCTGCGGATCGACCCCCAGGCCGGGGCGATCGAGGTGGGGCATATCAACTATGCTCCGCGCCTGCAGCGCAGCACCGCGGCGACCGAGGCCATGTACCTCCTGATGCGGCGGGTCTTCGACGAGTTGGGCTACCGCCGCTACGAGTGGAAGTGCGATGCCTTGAATGCGGGCTCGCGCGCTGCCGCCGAGCGCCTCGGCTTCGTCTACGAAGGCACTTTCCGGCAAGCGACGCACTACAAGGGCCGCAACCGGGACACCGCTTGGTATGCCGTCATCGACAAAGACTGGCCCAAGATCGACGGCGCGTCCCGCCGTTGGCTCGATCCCGAAAATTTCGACGAGGACGGCCGGCAGAAGTCGCCGTTGAGGCTGCGCTAAAGGTTCCGGCTGCATTTTGGCCGTCGTTGCGCGAATGGCGCGGCCTTCTCGCTCATCGTCATTGCGAGCGTAGCGTGGCAATGACGAAAGGAAAGTCCACGCCTTCGGCGCGCACTTATAGCTATACCCCGCGCCTTGCCGCCCTCCCAAGCCGGTGCTAGGTTCCCGACCGGTTTCAAACGGCAGCAGTGGGAAGGTTCATGTCGGTCGATGTCGGCACCGTTCGGCGCATCGCCAGTCTCGCGCGCGTGAAAGTCGAGGACGCGCAGGCAGAGGCCTTGGTGGGCGAACTCAACAACATTCTCTCCTGGGTCGAGCAACTCGGTGAATTGGACACCGAGGGCGTGCCGCCCATGACCTCGGTGGTGGAGATGGAACTGCCTTTGCGGGCCGACGCGGTCACCGACGGCGGCGTGGCGGAGGACATCGTCAAGAACGCGCCGGATCCTAGCGGGCGCTTCTTCACCGTGCCGAAGGTGGTCGAGTGATGACCGCCGCCACCGACATGACCCTGGCCGAGGCGCGCGACCGCCTGGCGGCCAAGGATATCTCCGCCGCGGAACTGGCGAGCGCCCATATCCAGGCGGTGGAGGCGGCGCGCCCGCTCAACGCCTTTATCACCGAGACGCCGGAGCGCGCCCTGGAAATGGCGCAGGCCAGCGACGCCCGGATCGCGAAGGGTGAAGCCGGCCTCTTGGAAGGAATTCCGCTGGCCATCAAGGACCTCTTTTGCACCCGCGACGTCATGACCACGGCGGGCAGTCACATCCTGGACGGCTTCCACCCGACCTACGAATCGACCGTCTCCGCCAATTTGTGGGACGCGGGCGCGGTGCTGCTGGGTAAGACGAATCTGGACGAGTTTGCCATGGGCTCGTCCAACATGACGAGCTACTACGGGGGCGTTGAGAACCCCTGGAAGCGCGAGGGCGACAATCGCAAGCTGGTGCCCGGCGGCTCGTCGGGCGGTTCCGCCACGGCGGTAGCGGCGCACCTGGCCTTAGGCGCGACCGGCACCGACACCGGCGGCTCGATCCGCCAGCCCGCGAGCTTCACCGGTATCGTCGGCATGAAGCCGACCTACGGGCGCTGCTCGCGCTGGGGTATCGTGGCCTTTGCTTCCTCGCTGGATCAGGCGGGGCCGATGACGCGAAGCGTGCGGGACGCGGCAATCCTGCTGCGGGCCATGGCCGGACACGACCCGAAGGATTCCACCTCCGTGGACCGGCCGGTGCCGGACTACGAGGCGGCGCTGACCGGCGATGTCAGGGGCTTGAAGGTGGGCGTGCCGAAGGAATACCGGATCGACGGCATGAGCCCGGAGATCGAGGCTTTGTGGCAAACCGGCATCGCCTGGCTGAAGGAGTCGGGTGCGGAGATCGTCGAGGTTTCCTTGCCGCACACGCGCTACGCCTTGCCGGCCTACTACATCGTGGCTCCGGCCGAGACCTCTTCGAACTTGGCGCGTTATGACGGCGTGCGCTATGGCCTGCGCGAGGATGGGGACGCCAGCCTGACGGAGATGTACGAGGCCACGCGCGGCGCGGGCTTCGGGGCGGAGGTCAAGCGCCGGGTGCTGATCGGCACCTACGTCCTCTCGGCTGGGTATTACGATGCCTACTACAACAAGGCGCGGCAGGTGCGCACCCTGATCGCGCGGGATTTTCAAGAGGCCTTCGAGAACGTGGACGTCCTGCTGACACCGACTGCGCCCTCGCCGGCGTTTGCCATGGGCGAGAAGATGGACGACCCCATCGCGATGTACCTCAATGACGTCTTCACCGTGCCGGCCAGCATGGCCGGGCTTCCGGGAATCTCCGTGCCCGCGGGCCTGAGCGGGGAGGGCTTGCCGCTGGGACTGCAGCTTGTGGGGCGGCCCTTCGACGAGGAAACGGTGATCCGCGCGGCGGGCGTGCTGGAGGCGGCGGCGGGCTTCGATGCGCGTCCGACCTTCGTGACGGGCAGCTGAGGAGTCGTGCCATGAGTTTGCTGCAAGGAACGACCGGCGAATGGGAGATGGTGATTGGCCTGGAAGTCCATGCCCAGGTGATTTCTAACTCGAAGCTGTTTTCCGGAGCCTCAACCACCTTCGGGGCCGCGCCCAATAGCCAAGTGTCCATCGTCGACGCGGCCATGCCGGGCATGCTGCCGGTGCTGAACCGGGAGTGCGTGGCCCAGGCGATCCGCACGGGACTCGGCCTGAAGGCGAAGATCAATCTGGTCAGCGTCTTCGAGCGGAAGAACTACTTCTACCCGGACCTGCCCCAGGGCTATCAGATCAGCCAGTATCAGCACCCCATCGTCGGCGAGGGCTCAATCCTGCTCGACCTTGATAATGGCGAAACCCGAGAAGTGGGGATCGAACGCCTGCACCTGGAACAAGACGCAGGCAAGTCGCTGCACGACCAGCATCCGCGCAAGACCTTCGTGGACCTGAACCGTTCTGGCGTCGCCCTGATGGAAATCGTCTCCAAGCCTGACATGCGCTCGGCGGAGGAGGTGGGGGCTTACCTGCGCAAGCTGCGCTCGATCCTGCGCTATCTGGGGACCTGCGACGGGAATATGGACGAAGGTTCCATGCGTTGCGATGTGAACCTGTCGCTGCGCCGTCCCGGCGGCCCGTTGGGCACGCGCACCGAGACGAAGAACGTGAACTCGATCCGCTTCGTGCAGCAGGCCATCGAAGCCGAAGCGCGCCGGCAGATGGAAATTCTGGAGGACGGCGGTTCCATCGAGCAGGAGACCCGCCTGTTCGATTCCCGGCGCGGCGAAACCCGCTCCATGCGCAGCAAGGAGGAAGCGCACGATTACCGCTACTTCCCGGACCCGGACCTGCTTCCCCTGGAACTGGAGCCGGCCTGGGTGGAGGATTTGAAAGCGGCCTTGCCGGAACTTCCCGACGACAAGAAGGCGCGTTTCATGGCGGACTTCGGACTTTCCGCCTACGACGCCGGTGTGCTGGTGGCCGAGCGGGCGAACGCCGACTTCTATGAAGAGGTCGCCAAGGGGCGCGACGCAAAGCTTGCCGCCAACTGGGTGATCACGAACTTCTTCGGGGCCCTGAACGCCTCTGGCAAGGGGCTAGAGGAGGCGCCGGTCACCGCCGCCCAGCTCGGCGGGCTGCTGGACCTCCTGGCCGACGACACCATCTCCGGCCGGATCGCCAAGGACGTTTTCGAGGAGATGTGGGAGAGCGGCAAGGACGCCGCCGTCATCGTCGAAGAAAAGGGCCTAAAGCAAATCACCGATACCGGCGCCATCGAAGCGGCCATCGCCAAGGTGATCGCCGATAACCCGGGCCAGGTGGAACAATACACCTCCGGCGCCAACCCCAAGGTAATCGGCTGGTTCGTCGGTCAAGTGATGAAGGCGACTCAAGGCAAGGCCAATCCCGGCATGGTCAATCAGCTGCTGAAGAAGCACCTGGGCGGCTAAAGTTCTGAGCGCTTATCGATCGGGCGTCCCGTCTTCGGCGTCGGCTTCGATGGACCAGATTTTCGCGTGGTCCGTGGCGCGCGATGGCTGCACGACCCGGAAGCGCTCGATCAGCTCGCCGGCGTCGTTGAAGTCCCGCTCCACGGCGAGCAGGCTGTGAATTGGGTGAGTGCACAGAGCCGCCGCCTCGTCGCATTCCTCCCGCGCGACGGGCAGGGCGGCGGCAAGGTCGGGCGCGCCGAGCGACTCGACGAAGTAGCGGGCCAGGCGCTCTACCGTTTCGAAGAACGCGGCCTCCTCGATCTCTCTCACCTCTACCAGGGTTGAAAACCCGAAGGAATGCGTTCCAAGCCAAGCACTTCTCAGTGCAAACTTATCCTTTGTCGAAAGGCCTTCGGGATCGCGGCCGGCGAAGGCAAAGGCGCCGGGGACGGACGGCTCCCCGGGCTCTGCGGCCTTATCGAAGATCTGCGCGTCGGATTGATCTAGGCGGATGGTGAGGGGGAAACGCATGACGCTGCTATTCTCGCGTTCGGCAAGTGAAGGGCGGTTGGGACCGGCCCCAGACCACGCGGGCCTCTCGCCCCTTGATCCAGAACTCTGTGCCGAAATCGCCGAGATAGCGGGCGCCGGAGCCGGAGCGGCCCTGCAAGACAATCTTCGTGGTATCGCCGCGCTCTAGCCGCGCCGTTGAAGGGTCGGTTTGCATGAAGGTTGCCACGATCTCTGAGTTGTCATCGCAGCGATAAAAATGCGGTTCGCCACCGGGGACGAGCATCCACTGCGCTTGCAGGTCCGCGATCCGATCACGATAGGCTTGCTCTACGCAGGGCTTCAGACCATCGGCAGCCTTCCAACAATCGTCCCGCCCCTTGATCCAGCCCCGCTGGGTTGCACGAAGCAGGGGCAGGGCAGTCGCTTTGTCCGCCCCGGCGGCAGCGGCGGCCAGGGCTTGCTTGTAGGCATCGGCAAGCTCCCGGTCCAAAGCAGCTAGGCTGGGATCGGTGCAGACGAGTTCCTCGGCGCCACTGGCAGCCTTCGCGCAATCGAAGCTAGGCCCGCTCGCGCCCCAAGCGCCCGAACTGTGAAGTCCGGACGCCGGGAGGGCAAAGGCCAAAATGGCAAATGCGAGAACCGATGCTTTCAATGCCCTTTCACCTTCCTCGTAGCGGCGATCGCTTCGCCAAAACCTTGCGGCCCGAGGACGAAGAAGGCAACCGGTGAAGTCCTATCCGCACTCAACAACTCGCGGCGCCCGGGTTGGGGCGGTGCGCTGGCCGAAACCTTCGATCGTTGCGGCGATGCTTCGAAGCGCCGACGCCAGGGCTTCGCGGCGGGCGTTCCAGCGGGCGTCCCGATCGGCGCGGCGCTGGGCCTGCCTCTCAGCTTCGCGCTGAGCAATCCGTAAGGCTTGATCATGAGCCTTATTAATTTCGTACTGGGACCTTGGCCCCCTGGTGTCTAGAGTCAAGCCGGCTGCGTGGGAGATGGAGAAGGCGAGGTCACTCATGATTAAGTCTCGTATTTTTCGGTGTATCCGGCGATGAAGCGCCTCTGTTGAGATCAATAATCGGAGCAAGCGTGCAAATTGACAAACGACACTTTCTGATACTAGGTATGAATATAACTAATTTATGAGGTTTCGAGATGGGTCGCCGTTTGCCGCCGTTGAATTCCCTGCGCGCTTTCGAGGCCGGGGCCCGGCACTTAAGCTTCACGCTCGCGGCGGAGGAGTTGAACGTCACCCAGGCCGCGATCAGTCATCAGGTTCGAGGTCTGGAGGACACTCTTCAGGTCAAGCTCTTCGAGCGGCGGACCCGCCAGTTGGAACTCACGGCGGCGGGCAGGCGCCTTTTGCCGCCGGTGAGCGAGGCTTTCGATCGGATCGCCGCGGCGATAGCCGATATCGAGCCGGACAATCCGGATCTGCCGCTTACGGTCACCGTTACACCGCATTTCGGAGCGCGCTGGCTGGCATGGCGGCTAAGCCGGTTTTGGCAAGCGCATCCGGAGATCGACCTTAGGCTGCACCATTCGACCCGTGTCATGGATCTTTCCCGCGGCGAGGTGGACATGGGCATCCGCTTTGGCCGCGGGGTCTGGCCCGGCGTGGTGGCGGAGAAACTCGTTTCCGTCGAACTCATTCCCGTTTGCAGCCCCGCGCTGCTGAAAGGTCCTCATCCCTTGCGCGAGCCTTCGGACCTGAAGCATCACGTTTTGCTCCATGAAGAGGACTTCGAGGAATGGGTTCAATGGCTGATTCTGGCCGGGGCGGAGGGAGTGAACGGGCGCAGCGGGCGCGTTATCGGAGACCCCGTGATCGCGGTTCAACTGGCAGTCGCCGGAGAGGGCGTTGCCTTGACCAACCGCTCCCTATCCGCTGGCGACCTCGCCGAGGGGCGTCTGGTTGCGCCCTTCGAACAACAGCTCAACCTCGAATTTGGTTACTATCTGGTCTATCGGGCACAAGCCTTGGAGCGGCCACGTGTGCGGGCCTTCCGGGATTTCCTCTTGGCGGAAGCCCGGGAGGGCACCTAGGGGCTCACATCCGCGCCGGGACCTCGATACCCAGGAGATCCAGCAATTGACTCAAGACCCGGTGAGTCAGGGCCGCCAGGGCCAAGCGCGATGCCCTGAGCTCCGCGTTTGGGTCGCTTAGAATGTGGCAGTACTGGTAGAAACGGCTGAAGGCCTGCGCCAGGCGGAAGGCGTAGTCGCAAAGATGGTGCGGCTCGCGCTTGCCCCAGGCAAGAGCCACGGTATCCGGGAAGCCGGCGAGCAGAAGCTCCAAATCCCGCTCTTCGTCCACCGGCGGCAGCAGGGCACCGGGATGCTCGCCACGCTCCTCTGCCTTCGCCAGGAGCGATTTGATCCTAACCGCCGTGTACTGCAGGTACGGGCCGGTCCGCCCTTCAAACTGTGTGAAACGCTCAAGATCGAAGATGTAGTTCGTCAGGCGCTCGTTGCTGAGATCGGCGAACTTTATGGCCGCGATGCCGACCTTGCGCGCTATGACGTTCTTTTCCTCTTCGTCGAAGTCTTTTGCCAGTCCCGCTTCGGACAGACGCGTAAGTGCCTGTCCATGAGCCATCTCGATCAAGTCGTGGAGCCGCATGACACCGCCCGCGCGCGTCTTGAACGGCTTGCCGTCCGGCCCGTTCATCGTGCCGAAGCCGATGTGTTCCAGCGCGCCGCCCTCATCGATCCCGCTTAGCTTGGCGGCGCGGAAGACCTGCTCGAAGTGCAGATGCTGGCGCTGATCGACGATGTAGAGGGATAGCTCGGGGTGAAAGCTTTGCACCCGGTCCACGATGGTGGCGAGGTCGGTGGTTCCGTACATTACGCTGCCGTCGGATTTCAGCAGGATGAGAGGCGGGATTTCCTTCTTATCGCCCGGCAGCGCAACGCGAACGATCAAGGCGCCTGAACTCTCCTCTGCGATGCCTTTGGCCTTGAAATCCGCGATCATGGGTTCGATCAGGTCATGAACGTCCGCCTCGCCCTTATAGAGATCGAAATGCACCCCAAGCGCATCGAACTCCCGCCGCATCGAGGCGATGGAAATGTCCACGAAATGTTGCCAAAGGGCGCGATAGCCAGGTCGACCGGCCTGGAGTTCCGCGGTGGCTTGCCGGGCCGCCTCTAGCCGAGCGGGGTCTGCCTTGCAGGCGGCCGCGGCTTTAGGATAGAGCGCTTCCAAGTCTTCGAGCGTAACCGGCGACTCGCTGGGATAGGGACCACTAGACGCAGGATCGAAGTAAGGCAAATCGGCGCGGGTGAGCTCCAGCTCGTTGATCAGCATGCCCATGGGCAAGCCCCAATCGCCGAGGTGAACATCACTCTTCGTATCGTGGCCCACGAAGTCGGCGATCCGTCTGAGGCAATCCCCGATGATCGTCGCGCGCAGATGGCCCACGTGCATGGGTTTCGCCACGTTCGGGCCACCATAGTCCAGTATGACTCGCATAGCTTCGCTTGGGCCCGGCATACCGCAGCGCGGATCGTCGGCCAGTCCGGCGAGGTGCTTGGCGATGAAATCATCGGTCAGGCTGATGTTGATAAAGCCAGGGCCGGCAATCGACACTTGAGAGAAAATCGGCTGCTTTTCCAGCTTTTCGACAAGTTCCGCCGCGAGGTCGCGAGGATTCCGACCCGCCTTCTTTGCCGCCGCCATGGCGCCGTTGCACTGGAACTGGCCCAAGTCCGGGCGGTTCGAGGGCAAGGTTGAACCATAGTCGCGGGCTAGCCCCGCGGACTCAAAAGCGTCGGCGACCAGGCCGGAGACGACTCCGGAAAGCGGTGTCATGAAACCGATCCTCGAATTAAGCGATCCGTTGGGCTGGGCCGAGCCGACCCCAATGCCCGGTTTTCGGTCGCGCGGACCTTAGGCGCCCGGTCATTCGACCGCAAGGGGTGAGACGCCAGTAAAGCGCCTGGCCAGCCTAGCGCAACACCTGCACGTGCCCGTCCACGGACATGGCTTGCCCGCTGATCCGCTCCCCGGCGGGGCTCGCCAGGTAAAGCGCCATGTTGGCGATATCCTGGGCGGTGACAAAGGTCTTTAGCGAGGTATCGCCAAGGACGATATCCTGCATGTCCTGGATAGTGATGCCGCGCTGCTCCGCCTTCGCCGCGATCACCCGGTCAATCCGCTCGCCGGCGACGGCACCGGGGCAAAGGGCATTGACGCGGATCCCGTCCTTGCCGAGCTCCATGGCGAGCGACTTCGTGACGCCAACCACGGCCCACTTGCTGGCGGAGTAGGGCGTGCGCAGGGGAAAGCCGAAGATTCCGGCGGCCGAGGAGAGGTTAATAATTGACCCGCCACCGGCCTCGCGCAACAGCGGCACCGCCCGCCGCACGCAAAAGAACTGCCCGGTGATATTGATATCGAGAGTGCGTCGCCAATCCTCTTCGGAGATGTCCTCAACCGGTGCCGTGGGTCCGGCGATTCCGGCATTGTTGATCATCACATCCAAGCCGCCAAGGCTTGCCGTGGCCTCGGCGAAGAGGATATCGACCTGAGCGGGGTCGCTGACGTCCGTGACCGAGGCCGTGACGCCGGGAAAGTCGCTCCGGAGCACGGCAAGCGCTTGCTCGTCCACGTCGCAGGTGTGGACCTTGGCTCCGTTCGCCTGGAAGGTCTCGCACATTGCCCGCCCAATTCCGGCGGCCCCCGCGGTGATCAGGACCCTGAGCCCTGAAACGTCTACTTTCAGCATGAACTCCGTTCCTCCCTGCCGTACGGTTCGGCTAGAGTCTCAGGGTATGCGTTCAGACCCGGAAAGCGAAGCCATGATCATCGATCCCTCCTTGGCCGAAGGAACCGAATTGCGCCAGACCTTGCGCGCCGACACGCTCGTCGACGAAGTGGAGATTGTCTCGCGATTGCTGGAGGAAGCGAGCCTGCCTGTCGAGATCAAGGACCGCATCGCGGAGAAAGCGCGCGGCCTCGTCTTCGCGGTCCGGCGCGCGCGGGTTGGGCAAGGCGGCATTGACGCTTTCTTGCACGAGTATGGCCTGTCCACAAAGGAAGGCGTGGTCCTGATGTGTTTGGCGGAGGCCATGCTGCGCGTGCCTGATGCCTACACCCTGGACAAGCTGATCCGCGACAAGGTCGGAACCGCCGAATGGGAAACCCACCTTGGAAAGAGCGATTCGCTCTTCGTGAACGCCTCCACTTGGGCGCTCATGCTGACCGGCCGGGTTGTGAGCCTGGAGGAAGGCGAGCGTCGGGACTTTGGCGGAGTTGTCCGCAAGCTGGTGCAACGCTCCGGCGAGCCCGTCATCCGCCGGGCGGTGCGCGAGGCCATGCGCATCCTTGGCCGGCAGTTCGTCATGGGCCGCACTATCGAGGAGGCGCTGGAGCGCGCGCGCCCGCTGGAAAGCAAGGGCTACCGGTATTCATACGACATGCTGGGGGAGGCCGCGCGCACCATGGCCGACGCCGAGCGCTACTTTGAGGCCTATCGTGGCGCGATCTCGGCGATCGGTGACGCGTCCAAGGATGCCGGGGGCGTGGATAGCCCTGGCATCTCCGTGAAGCTGTCCGCCTTGCATCCCCGCTACGAGTTCGCCCAGCGGGATCGGGTGATGGACGAGGTTGTGCCGCGTCTCAAGGCGCTGGCGCTCGCGGCGAAGGAAAGCGACATCGGCTTTTGCGTGGATGCGGAGGAAGCGGAGCGGCTGGACCTCTCCCTCGATGTCATCGATGCGGTTTCCGGCGACCCGGATCTGGCGGGATGGAACGGCTTTGGGTTGGCGGTGCAGGCCTATCAAAAGCGCGCCAGCCGCTTGATCGATTGGCTGGCGGACATGGCGAGGCGCCACAATCGGCGTTTGAACGTCCGGCTAGTCAAAGGCGCATACTGGGATACGGAGGTTAAGCGCGCCCAGGAGCGGGGACTTGAAGGCTACCCGGTCTTCACGCGCAAGACTTTGACCGACCTCTCGTACCTGGTGTGCACCAAGAAGCTGCTTGCGAACCGCGACGTCTTCTACCCGCAGTTCGCCACCCACAACGCCCAGACCCTCGCCTCGGTGCTGGAGATCGCGGGCAATGAGGACGGTTTCGAGTTCCAACGGCTCCACGGGATGGGCGAGGCGCTGTACGAGGAGGTTTCCGGCGCTTTGGGCGCGTCGATCCCTTGTCGGATCTATGCCCCGGTGGGAGGCCACGAGGATCTGCTGGCCTACCTTGTGCGCCGGCTTCTGGAGAACGGGGCCAACACCTCCTTCGTCAATCGCATCCAGGACGAGAGCCTGCCGGTGGACGAGATCGTGGCGGATCCGGTGGCGCGGGTGCGCAGCCTCGGGCATGTGCCCCATCCCCAAATTCCTCTACCGGCGGAGCTCTTCGGGCCGACGCGCCGTAATTCTGAAGGTCTGGACCTGACAGCACCTCTGCCCTTGGCAAGCCTGGGGGAAGAGATGGACCGGGTGGCCCGCGACGGGTGGCGCGCGGCTCCGATCGTCGGTGGGCGGGAAATCGACGGTGTGGCGAAGGCCGTCACCGATCCCGCGAATTCACAACGCAAGGTCGGCGAGGTCGTGGAGGCCGACGCGAGCTTAGCCCAGCGGGCCCTGGAGCGAGCGGTTCAGGCCCAGCCCGATTGGGATGCCACACCGGCCGAGGCCCGGGCCGAGTGCCTGGAACGCCTCGCGGACTTGATGGAGGCTTCCCGCGCAGACTTGATGGCGGCTTGCGTGCGAGAGGCGGGGAAGACCATTCCCGATGCCTTGGCGGAATTGCGCGAAGCAGTGGATTTCTGCCGCTACTACGCGACGCGGGCCAGGCACGATTTTGGCGCCCCCTCGGTGCTTCCGGGGCCGACGGGGGAGCGCGACGAGATCGAACTTCGCGGCCGGGGCGTGTTCTTGTGCATCAGTCCGTGGAATTTCCCTTTGGCCATCTTCACCGGGCAGGTGGCCGCGGCGCTCGCCGCCGGCAACGCGGTTATCGCCAAGCCAGCCGAGCAGACGCCGATCGTCGCCAGCCTGGCCGTCAAACTTTTCCATCGGGCCGGAGTTCCGGCGGACGTTCTGCAGCTCTTACCTGGCGATGGTGCTGAGATTGGCGGCCAGTTGGTGAAGGACCCGCGGGTGGCCGGCGTCGCCTTTACCGGCTCGGTCGAGACGGCTCGGATCATCAACCGGACCTTGGCCGATCGCGAAGGGGCTATCGTTCCCTTGATCGCCGAAACCGGGGGGCAAAACGCCATGATTGTGGATTCCACTGCCTTGCCGGAGCAGGTGGTGAGCGATGTCCTGATCTCCTCTTTCCAGTCCGCCGGGCAGCGATGTTCGGCTTTGCGGGTGCTTTTCCTGCAGAACGACGTTGCGGATAAGATTCTGACGATGCTGGCGGGCGCCATGGACGAGCTTCGCGTTGGAGATCCCGCCTGGCTCGCCACGGACCTTGGGCCGGTCATCGACGAGGACGCGAGGGCCATGCTTGCTCAGCACGTCGAGCGCATGTCCGGCGAGGGACGCCTGATCCGGCAGGTGGAGCTCGGCCCGGAGACCGCCAACGGGACCTTTTTCGCGCCGGCCGCATTCGAGATCGACTCGCTTGCGCGCCTGCATGCGGAGGTCTTTGGGCCAATCTTGCATGTGGTGCGATATCGCGCGGAGTCGCTCGACAAAGTCGTGGAAGGCATCAATAGCACCGACTTCGGGTTGACTTTCGGCGTGCACAGCCGAATCGACTCCACGGTCGATTACCTTCGGCGCAACGTGAAGGCCGGGAACACCTACGTGAATAGGAACATGATCGGCGCCGTGGTCGGGGTGCAACCCTTTGGGGGCGAGGGCCTTTCGGGCACTGGACCGAAAGCCGGCGGGCCGAGATACCTGCATCGTTTCGCGGTGGAGCGGACCCTCTCGGTCGATACCACGGCTGCTGGGGGCAATGCCTCCTTGATGAGCTTGGGCTAGGGATTCCTGGCCAAAGAACGCTGGCTTTCGATTGCCTGGGACAAAATAAAATGAAGTGCAAATTCGTGTGAAATATGGACTCTTGCTGATAGTATTAATTATAGTACGTGGGTAAATCGCTTCCGAAGATCGCGATGCAAGGGGCATTGCATTCGGACAACGATCGGCGGCAACGCGCCTAAATAGGTGCGAGCGGGGGCGTAAGCCGCGCGAAACTGGGACATTACGAGGAGACAGTCATGCGGAAGTTCACGATTGCGGGCGCTGTTGCCGGCGGTTTCCTGGCCTTGAGCCTTGTGCTGACCGGCGCGCCGGCCAAGGCGCAAGACGTTGAAACCGGCAGGAAGATGTATGCCGGCATGTATGCGCTTAACGTTTGCGGCGCCAAGTTGACCCGTGAACAGTGGCGGAACATTGCCCGCTACATCATCTCCGAGACCGGATATATTCCGACCTCGAGTGATCTGCGTGCGATCAAGCGCTCCGTGACGAAGCGCGCGGGTGTGGGCGCTTGCCAGAGCGCGGAGTACAAGGAGCTTCAGGCGCTCGTCGAGGCCAACGCCTAGGTATCCATCGATATCACGACGATCAAGGGCGCCGTCCCAGGGGTAAGGCGCCCTTTTTCCTTGTGCCTTTCGGGTGCCCCTTCGTTGGCCCCTAAGCCAATTCAAGCAGCGGCTTGATTTGGCGGAGCGCGAAAGCGCTGCTCCGCGAGCCGGTCGGCCGCGTGCGAGGTTGCAATTCCTTCACGCTCCGCGAGTGAGAAAATTTCCAGCAGGGTCTCGTGGATCCCGGCGATCCGCTCGAGGGCCTTCGCTTTGTCATAAGGCGGACGGCCGGGCTTTGTTTCATGATGAATATTGATGATGCCGCCCGCATTGATGACATAGTCCGGCGCGTAGAGGATTCCCTGGTTCCGCAAAGCCTCCCCATGGCGGGCTTCTGATAGCTGATTGTTGGCCGATCCGGCGACGATGGGCGCCTGCAGGCGTTCTAGGCTCGCATCGTCGATAATCGCCCCAAGGGCGCAAGGAGCAAAGACATCCGCTTGCGCGAAGGTGATTTCGCCGGCCGGAAGGGTTTTGGCCCCATGGGCGTCGACGATCCGCTGCACTCTCTCCTGATCAAGGTCGGCGACGATTAGCCGCGCACCCGCTTCGGCCAGGTAGGCGCAGAGGTGCTGGCCGACTTGCCCCAGCCCTTGCACGGCAACGGTCAGGCCATTGAGATCGTCACGTCCGAGCCTGTGCTTCACGGCAGCACGGATCCCGTGATAGACGCCATATGCGGTGGCGGGCGAGGGGTCGCCCACGCCGCCTTCGGGAATTCCGGCCACGTGGTCGGTTTCACGCGCCATGACTTCCAAGTCTTCCACTGAGATGCCGACGTCCTCGGCGACGATGTAGGCGCCACCCAGGCTATCCACCAGGCGCCCCATGGCACGGAATAGGGCCTCGGACTTCAGCTTCCTTGCGTCGCCGATGATTACGGACTTGCCACCGCCATACGGCAGATTCGCCAGCGCGGACTTGTAGGTCATGCCGCGGGAAAGGCGTAGGACATCGCGCAAAGCCTCCTCGTCCGTGCCGTAATTCCAAAAACGGCAGCCGCCCAGCGCGGGGCCGCGAGCGGAGAGATGGATCGCGATGATCGCCTTGAGGCCGCTTTCGGCGTCGCTGCCGAAAAGCACTTTTTCGTGGTTGTCGAATTCGGGATGCGAGAAGACCGTCATGGGAAACAGGGCTCCCTCTTTGCAGCGATTCTTTCCATAAATCTGCGCTTGGCCTTCGAGGTAATCAACCAAGTATTCGGAGGGAGCCGAAAATAGACGTAAGGTTAATTCGAAGGTAGAGCCCGCGCATTATTTAGAACTTAAAGTGTCGGCGGCGGGTAATTTTCTTTCGTGCGAACCGCCTTCAGACCTCGCCGGACATGGCTTTGTCGAGCAGGGATCGAAGGTTTGCCACGGTAAGCGGGACGGGATTGCCTCCGCCCGCCGGGTCGACCGCCGCCATCTCCGCGAGCTGATCCAAGCGCGCCTCTTCGACGCCAAGCGCCGTCAAGGCATGAGGGATCTCCAACTCCACTCGGAGATCGAGAATCCAGCCCATGACGCCGTCGAAGTCGTGGCTAGGCAGGTCCAGCCAGGCCGCTAAGCGCACCATCTTCTCGGCGATGGCCTCTCGGTTGAAGGCGAGCACGTAGGGCATGAAGACCGCGTTGGTCAGGCCGTGATGGCTGTCATAAAGCGCGCCGACCGGGTGGGAGAGGGCATGTATCGCCCCCAGGCCTTTCTGAAATGCTGTTGAACCCATGGAGGCGGCGGCCAGCATGTTGGCGCGCGCCTCGACATTACTTCCATCCTTCACCGCGACCGGCAGCCAGGCTTTGATGAGCCGCAACCCCTCCACGGCGATGCCATCGCACAAGGGCTGGAAGTCGGGTGCGCAATAGGCTTCCAGGCAGTGAGCCAGGGCGTCCATGCCAGTCGCGGCGGTAACGTGGGCGGGCAGGCCAAGAGTAAGCTCCGGATCGCTGATGACGGTGGAGGGCAGCATCTTGGGGTGAAATATGATCTTCTTCGTGTTGTCGGACTCGTCCAGGATCACGCCCGCCCGGCCGGTTTCCGAGCCCGTGCCGGCGGTGGTCGGGACCGCGATAATGGGGGCTATGCCTGCGGGGTCAGCTAGCTTCCAATTATCGCCGCGATCCTCGAAATCCCAAATTGGGCGTGTTTGTCCGGCCATAAAGGCAATGGCCTTGCCGCAATCCAGGGCACTCCCGCCTCCGAAGGCGATAACGCCGTCATGACCGCCGTCCCGGTATTGGCGGACCCCGTCGAGCACGTTTTGGCCGACCGGGTTCGGTTTCACCTCGCTGAAGATTTCTGTCGGAACGCCTGCGTGAAGGTTCGCCGCCAGGGCTTCCTGCACGATATCCAGTTTGGCGAGCGTCGGATCCGTCACGAGCAGCGGCCGGTGCATGTTCAATGCCTTACAGGCCCGGGCAAGGCTGGCGATCCGGCCAGGGCCGAAGAGCACCTGCGTGGGGAAGCTCCAGTTGGATTTGAGGTGAGAGGCGGTCGAGGTCATGGCGCTAGCCCTGCTGAAGAATCGTGAAGGAGTTCGCTTGCGATGGGATGCTGCGCTAGCAGGCGCGGCGACGCAAGCAGTCTGGTGATCAGAAATCGAATCGCGCTTGGCGGAAGCTGTATCTCTGGGTCAGGATAGGTCGACAGTCAGGCGCGAAGGAACTCCCGGATGATGCGGATTGGTGAAGGTTGCCCAAACTTTCTTGAAGCTGACCAACCAGGGCGCAAGAGATTTCAGGCAGCGAGATGCCGGCAAGGAGCAGTTGGATGACCACGCACCGGCGGCTTCGAAAGTTCAACACCCGTGACACCTACCCCGACCAGGAGCTGGATAATGACCTCTGCCAAGTCGTGAGGGCGGGCAATACGGTCTATCTTCGCGGCCAGGTCGGGTCGGATTTCAACGGCAACCTCGTCGGCGCGGGCGACCCCGCCGCCCAGGCCGACCAGGCCATGCGTAATGTTGCGACCTTGCTGAAGGAAGCCGGGGCGGAACTAGGCGATGTGGTAAAGATTGTGGTCTATCTCACCGAACGGGAATACCGCGAGCGGGTGTATCAGGTGATCGGGCGCTGGCTGAAGGGCGTTTATCCAGTTTCCACCGGTGTCATCGTCAAGGGCCTGGCGAAGGAGGAATGGCTGATGGAAATCGATGTCATCGCCGTCGTGCCGGAGGATAGGGCGGGGGAGGCATGACCTTCTCCATTACCGCGCGCTGCCCCGAAACCGGCCAGTTCGGGATCGCGATCACGTCCTCGTCCATCGCCGTGGCCTCGCGCTGTTCCTTCGCAAGGGCCGGCGTCGGGGCGGTTGCGACCCAGAATATCACCGATCCCCGGCTCGGCCCGCTGGGCTTGGACCTGATGGAGGGGGGCGTAGGTGCGGAAGCAGCCTTGGCGAATTTGCTCGATGGCTACCGTGACGCAGAGTTCCGACAGTTGGCCTTGGTCGACAAGCAGGGGGACGTGGCTCACTTTTCCGGTGCCCACACGTTGGGGACCCATGCGGTAGCCATCGGCCCCGGCGCAGTGGCGGCTGGGAACCTTTTGGCGGGGACCGGGGTGCCTGCCGCCATGCTGGCGCGCTTTGAGGCTACAACGGGCGATTCATTTGCCGAACGGCTGCTCGCCGCGTTGGACGCCGGCTTGGTCGCCGGCGGCGAGGAGGGGCCGATCCACTCGGCCGGGCTGCTGGTGGTGGAAGCGGAAGCCTGGCCACTTATTGACCTCCGCGTGGATTGGGCCGCGCCCGACGCCCCGCTCGAGGAGCTGCGAAAGCTTTGGCAGGCCTGGCAGCCATTGATGCGCGACTACGTGCAGCGTGCCCTCGACCCAGGGCAAGCACCGGCCTTCGGTGTGCCGGGGGACCGGTGAGGCGGGATCAGCCCTTGGCGAGGCGGCGCTCTAGTAAATCCAGGCGGTCTTGGCCCCAGAAAATTTCTCCCTCGACCACATAGCTGGGAGCGCCAAATACACCGGCCGCCAAGGCTTCCTCGCTAAGCCGGTCGTAGATCTCCTGAGTGGTCGGGTCCCCCGCCTTTGCCAGCAGGGCTTCGCCATCGTGGCCGGTCGCCTCGGCGATTTCGCGCAAGACCTCGGGATCGCCGGTATCCCGATCCTCGGCCCAGAGCGCGGTGAGGACGGCCTGTGACAGGGCCAAGGGGTCGCCGCCCAGTTGGTCGGCTGCGATCACCACGCCGGCCTTCAGCGTCTCCGGTGTCGGGAAATGGCGGGGGTGCAGCGTCACCGGCAGGCCAAGGTACTCCGACCAACGGCCAAGCTCGACCAGGCGATAAGCTTGGCGCTGCGGCGCGCGCTTGGGCAGTGGCAGGCCGCCCGAAGCGGGAAAAATCTTGCCGAAGTCCACGGGCTTGACCCGAACGTTGGCACCGTGATCTTGGGCCATGCGCGCGAAGCGAGCGGCCCCCAGGTAGGTCCATGGGGAGTTCAAGGAAAGATAATAGTCGATCTTCAAGGCCATGAATCCGGTGTCTTTCGCTTGGAGGGTCAGGGTTTGAAAATTAGTCCAGGCAACCAGGTGGCGAGGGGCGGGTAGGCTGCCAGAATTGCAAGGGCCAAAAGCTGCAAGATAACGAATGGGAAGGCGCCGCGGTAGATGTCGCCTGTCGAGAGTGTCTCGGGCGCAACGCCGCGCAGATAGAACAGCGCTAGGCCAAATGGCGGCGTCATGAAGGAGGTCTGCAGGTTCAGGGCGATCATCACGCCGAGCCAAACCGGGTCCACGCCCAAGGCCAGAAGCGCCGGAGCGACAAGCGGCACCACGACAAAGGTGATCTCCACAAAATCGAGAAAGAAACCCAAGAGGAAAATCACGGCCATCACCGTGACGATGGCGCCCCAAAGACCGCCGGGCATTCCGGTGAGGAACTCCTGCACCATCCTTTCGCCCCCGAGCCCCCGAAAAACGAGGCTGAACAGGGTCGCGCCGACGAGGATGATGAAGATCATGCAGCTAATCTTGGTGGTCCGCCGCAGGGCCTCGACCAAGAGGCCGTCGCGCCAAAGCCGCCATAAGACAGCGAGCAGGGCTGCCGACGCCACTGCGCTGAGCAGGAACGCCGCCCCGATCCCCAGACTCTCCAGCGGCGGGGTACTTGCCCTGCCGAGCCGTAGGTCGAGGAAGGCCGCAAGCACAAGAAGACCGAGCAAGCATCCCGAGGCGAGCAACGCGGCCCACCCGAAGCGGCCTTCTTGCCGCGCGGCCGCCAAGAGCAGAGCGCCTACCGCACCCACGGACGCCGCCTCTGTCGGGGTAGCTATGCCCGCCAGGATTGACCCCAGCACGAAGACGATGAGCAGAAGCGGCGGGAGCAGGGTAAGGAGTAGTCCAGGCGCCCGCGGCGCTATCTCGGTCCGGGCAGAGGTATCCGGATCAAGTCCGGGCCGTGCGGAGGACCTTCCAAGGAACAGGTGATACGCCAGATAAAGCGCCACCAGCAGCAGTCCGGGAAGCAGGGCGCCAGCGAAGAGATTCCCCACGGAGACAGGATCCGGCGCGAAGTTCCCCAGGTCGAACTGAGCTTTTTGGTAAGCCCCCGAGATGACGTCGCCCACCAGCACCAAGGCGATGGAGGGAGGAATGATTTGGCCCAGACTGCCTGCAGCGCAAATGCTGCCGGCCGCGAGCCTGGGGTTGTATCCGGCACGCAGCATGGCCGGCAGCGACAGCAGCCCCAGAGTGACCACGGTCGCGCCGATTATGCCGGTTGAAGCCGCCAGCAGCATTCCGACGAGAATGACGGCGACCCCGAGCCCGCTTCTCGTCTCCCGCAAGAGCTGGCTCATGCTGACGAGAAGATCCTCCGCGACCCGCGATCGTTCCAGCATCACGCCCATGAAGATGAAAAGGGGCACCGCGATCAGAACTTCGTTGGTCATTACGCCGAAGATCCGCTGGGGCAGGGCCGACAAGAAGCCCGGATCGAAAACCCCCAGGGCTATGCCGAGCAGCGCGAAAGCCAAGGCAACACCGGCCAGGGTGAAGGCCACTGGAAAACCCGCGAGCAAGGCCAGGCACGCAGCGGCGAACATTGTGATGTCGAGGAACTCCCGCACGCTACCGGCCTTCGTCCGGGAGGCTCGATTTCGTGGAGTTCGCTCCGCCCGCGATCACGAGCCAGGCGCGCAAAGCCAGCGACACACCTTGCAAGGCGAGCAGCACGACGAAAAGGAGCATGGCGCTCTTGAATAGAAAGACGGCCTGTAGGCCGCTCGTTTCCCGGCTGCCCTCCCGAATCTCCCAAGAGGCGGCGACATAGGGAAAGGCCTGGATCCATATCGCCACGCAGAACGGCAGCAAGAACAGAAACACGCCCGCCAGATCGATGGCGGCGCGGACTCTGGGCGAAGCGCCGCGGTAAAGGATATCGACCCGGACATGCCCATCCAGCAGCAGGGTATAGCCCGCCGCGAGCAGGAACAGCATGCCGTTCATGTAGAGC
>JARFRB010000135.1 GCA_029287455.1 Pelagibius litoralis
ATCTTATACATTCTCAAAAAAACGGTTCGCACCTGCTCGGAGTTTCTTTTAAAATCCTCCTCTTCTTTAGATTCTTGACCAAAGATCCGGATTATTCGCATTGCATCAAGCAATTGCATCATGTTTTGTGCAAGATTCCGGTTAGCTAGCACAGATTTATCACTCAGTAAGCCAACGCGATTTGTAATAATTCTATTGGAGGTAAGGATGATCAGCACACCAGATATTGTCACAATCGACAAAGGCCAAGAAATAATGAACAATAAGCATATGAAAACTAGAATGACACAAAATTTTGTACAAATCGAAAATATTAACTCGATTGATCTAGATATCCTCCATGATTCAACAGCGATCGCATTCATTAGCTTTGCCCGGTCAAGGCTAGAAATTAGGCCATAATCTGCATGAAGAAAGCGATCACATAGCTCATCTCTTAATCTTTTTCCGGTTAAACCATTGAACCAGGTGGAGAGCATTGAGATCGCGTAGACAATAGTGAGCTTGAAGACAATGAAAAGCAGAATGAGTATACATAGTCCAAACTGGCGATTCTCAGTGGGTATAGTGTTCGCAATCTTCTCAACAAATTGCATGTAAATATTGCCCTGGCTCGGCACTTCGACGCCATCAGTCATTGTATCGAATAGCGGTATAAGTAAGCCAATACCAATACCCTCAAGGCCTGCCGCGATTAATCCAAGAAAAATTAGGAGAATAACCAAAGAGGGGTGTGGGCGAATAATGCGAGCAAAAAGCTTTATATTTTCCACCTCAGATCACTCCAGCTCCATATAGCAGAAATATGCCAAATTTTTCAATTTTCTTACAATTAATAAGCGTTATAGACGTCAATACCCCCACCATCCTTGAATATACATCCAGCGGGCGCTGAGCTATAATGATTTGCCAAATAATAATCTGCATCATTGAAATTATTAATCCACCAAAAATTTCTTTCTGTTGCGTTATAGATTAACAAATTCTGATACGGATATTCTGATGTGATGGTCCCATAGAGTGTTGTTTTGATATTATACTCTAAAAATTCCGTATTGGCTTTGATAACATCTGCTTTTAATGTCTCATCAGCGTAGAGAATCTGTAATGCACCTCTAAGGTCCCAACTTGATTCGAAGATCGGTGCGGGGCCCACAAATGGGCAGAATCCGTCAAGCATCACTGTTGTACCTGCGGGCAAAGTTGGCAAATCTGCCTCCAGCTGAGACAGGAGTGAGCGTTGCATAAGGGCTGCTTCAGACCACAATACACCAAGGGTCCCGTTTACCAGGAAGCCTGTGGTGCATCCGATCGACAATGATAGGGCTACAAAGATCGTAGAAAGATACCGTGGTATTAACCTCTCAATTGCCAATAAAACGGATAGAGCAATTGCGGCGACGCCGACAGATGCTGCAATCGCTACCCGATTCGCTATGCCAGTGGGAGAAAAACCTACCATAAAGTTGTTTGCAAAGATGGCATAGCCACCCAAGAAGATCATCAAACCAAAACCAGCTAGCGCGCCGATCACGTCCCAGCTTTCTGAAACGGATCGAAGACGTACGATGCTAAAAATGTAAGCAAATATCGCAACGAACAATGCTCCTGCAGCAAGAACTGCCTCGAGCCGCCAATATTGCTGTATCAGGGCCGCGGTGTTGACCGGAAGTTTGATTCCGTTTTCCCAGAAAGCCGATTTGAATGCACCTTCGAGTAACCAAAAAATAGCATAAAACCACTCCCCCTTACTCCCTTGCCAAATGCGGTGCCCATCAAGAATTTTTATTTTAATTACAAAGCTTATGATAATCAGAATTAGAAATATGATAAAAATAAGCAAATTTATTAATGAAAAATTTTGTGAGAATAAATCGTGCCTGCGCTGGAGGTCTTTAAAATATAACTGTGATAGGCAGATCAGGACTGGGATAATTAGAAACAGCGGCAGAAAAATCGCATAGGACATAGCGCTGACTGGGATAGCAACAGTGGCGAGTAGGAACCATAACCATCGATGCTGCGCAGATTTTTCAGCAGCCTTAGCACTGCAAAAGAAGCAGATAAAAAAAATAGTCATGGAAAAATTTATTTGATAAGTGGCAAACCAAAAACGGTCAGATGAGTAATGTGGCAAAGAAAGAAATATCAAAGGCAATGATAAACAGATCAATCGTGAAACAGAAATTTTTGTTAAACTAAGATAGAAAAATATAACACCCAAAATAAATACAAAATGATTTATAAAATGGCCCCAAAAAGGATGTAGGTGAGTATAGTTATAAATATAAGAAATATAAAGAGCTTGAACTGGGCGATGTGCGAAATCTGGCAAGTTTGTTAAATTTTGAAAAATCGCATAAAATGTTTGCGGCTTTGTTTGCGACATTGTGGCAAGGTATGAATAATCATCCGAATAGTAACCCAATCCGAATATATAGGGAAGCGCCGATGCGATGACAATTGATGTCAAAAATAATAAGTCTTTCCATTTGAAATTTAACATGTTGAACGCTCTAGATTTGGCAAAACGCTAAATTAGAGTTTCTTTGTCTAATATTATTGCGATAAACCTGTGTAAATCATAGCCTAAAATTTGCTCTGTAATGTGTTATTGATTCGACAATTTTCGAAAAATGATTGTGAGTGCACGAGGGTGTCCAATTGTCACTCACGTTGGTTGCACATTGAACCATTCCAGTAAGTGCATCGCCTCCTAGCTGACGAAAATTCTTGATTGTGAATAAAAGAAGAAGCCCCTGCGCCCTAACCTTTGCCAGCTTGGGCGCAGGGGCGCGCAAAATAGCTTGCTCGTATTCTCTAAACAATCGCCATGCCGGGAAATGGAACCGAGGAGAGCGGGAGCTATCATACCATGGGATAGCTAATCGTGGCAGGCGCCAATCAAACTGGTGAACTGAGCGGCCATTATGCTCCCTATGCTTAAACAGACACCTATCTACTGAATGTAGCTTTCCAGAGAGAGCGATCTCGGCGAGGAGTGGACGATCATGAGCGACGAAGGGGCCGAGGAGTCCTGTAGTTCTTAACTCCTTTCGGCGCATTAAGCCCCATATCGGCAGAGTTTCGCCCAACTGAAGGACTGCAGAAAAACGCTTAATTGGATCTGGGTTATCAAGGTTTGAGCACGAAGGAACTTCATGCATTAGGCGGGATTTATCGTCAATGGCCACCGCTTTACAGTACGCAAGGCGTACAGAATCATCTTTTTCTAGGACATCTAAGCAAGCATCAATGAAACCAGGCATGCAAATATCATCATGTGCAGCCCATTTAAAGTATTCGCCTTGGGCTAGGTGAAAAACTCGTTGGTAGTTTGCGGCCGCACCAAGATTGCTACTATTCCGCACATAGCGCACCCTCTTATCGTGTTTGACGAAATCCTGGCATATCTCCGCGGTCCCATCATCGGAGGCGTTGTCAGAAATGATTAGCTCGAGGTCACCAAAAGCCTGTCCCAATAAACTCTCAATACCTTCATTCAGAAACTTTGCTCCATTGTAAACAGGGAGACCTATGCTTACTCGCGGATTCATTTTTTGTCCAAAATGTGATGATAGTGAACCGAATCGCATGTCGAATCTAGCCAAGGCAAGAAGATAATCATTCCTTGGTCATTTTTTTTCATTTCGGGAAATTTATCGTGCCGCCTGGGCCGAAGCCGTGGTCAGTAATTGGGTTCTTCAGGTCTACAAAGTAATCGGTAGGTACGCCACTCGATCGGGTGGCCCAGCCGCAAAAAGCCAAACCGGCGGTCGCGGTTCGAACCGCGAAGCGGATACACTATTGGGCAATCCGACCAGCGAGCTCGAAACCGTACCGAAGCCGCTTGCCAGCGACACGGTCATTCCCCCCTCTGGCCCGGCGTCAGCTTCGCGGTCCCGGGAAGCCAGAATGTCTCGCCACCCCTTCCAATCCCCGCTCTCCGGGTCGGGGGCGTTGGAGGCTTCGAAGCGTGGCAGATAGCGGCGCACCCTGGCGCTTGAGCTTGAGTCGTTCCGATCGAATGCGGTGATCATGGAGATGCCGTCAGGCAAGCCGAAAGCTTCAACGCGCTCCGCCCCGGCACCGAGATTGCGCAGCCAGAACGCATCGCGGGAGTCCGCGATCACTAGATTGAAGCTTCGGTAAGCGGCCGGATCCAGGTGGGACAAGGCCTCGGCGGCGTAGTTCGCGTCGGCGTGGTCGAGCGCCTCGAGCACCAGTTCGCCGCGGCTGCGCTTGTCTGCCGCTGGGCCAAGGCTGCCCTTACGGTTTAAGACCGCCGCGAGCACCCCGTGGTCATTGACCCCAAGCCAGGACCCTCCGGCCAATACGTCCTGGCCAGCCGTGACCTCGGGGCGGTCCGGCCAGTGTCGCGCGGGTGGTCGCCAACGGCGGTCCGCCATTTCATCGCGGTTTCCGGCGAAGAGGATCGGCCAATCGTGGCCGGAGCGGCGCAGAATGACGGCTGTGCACATAGCTTGATGAGATCCATCCGATTGAAGTGATGCACAAGGTTCACTGTGGGGCAGGGACAGGCTATAACCACCCACGCGATATCATCCGGCGGGCGGAGTGGGCAAGCCGCTCGCTTGAAATTCTGAATCCGGCGCATCGAAAGGGCAAGGCATGAGCTTCAACGATCGGGAAAAAGCCTTCGAGGACAAGTACAAGCACGATCAGGAACTCCAGTTCAAAGTCGAAGTGCGGCGCAACAAGCTCTTGGGGCTGTGGGCGGCGGAACTGCTGGATCTGGAAGGCGAGGCCGCGGAGGCCTATGCCAAGGAAGTCATCGCGTCCGATTTCGACGAGCCGGGCGACGACGACGTGCTGCGCAAGGTGCTGGCCGACTTGGAGAAGGCCAAGGTGGATATCTCCGAGCACCGTTTGCGCAAGAAAATGGACGAACTGCGGGAAGTCGCCAAGCACGCGGTCATGACGGAGTAGCGACCCGGCCTTTGGACCGCCTGAAGGTCGAGCGGCCCAACTTGGAAACGCGCTATCCCGCTTCGCCGAAAACGCGTTTGAAAATCGTGTCCACCTGCTTGCCGTGATAGGCAAGATCGAAGCAGGCATCGAGGTCTTGCGGGCTCAAGGTGACTTCCGGGTCCGCCGCCAGTAAGGCTTTGAAGTCAGCGCCTTGGGTCCACACCGCCATGGCGTGGCGCTGCACGATGCGATAGGCGTCTTCCCGGCTGATGCCGTGCTGGGTAAGGGCCAGCAGGACCCTTTGCGAATGGATCAGGCCGCCCAGCCTGTCCAGCTGCGCCTGCATGGCGTCGGGGTAGACGAGCAGTTTCTCCACCACGCCAGCAAGGCGGTGCAGCGCGAAATCCAGGGTCACGGTCGCGTCGGGAGCAATCATGCGCTCGACCGAGGAATGGGAAATGTCACGCTCGTGCCAGAGGGCGACATTCTCGAGAGCAGGCACGACAGCGGAACGAACCATGCGCGCCAGGCCGGTCAAGTTCTCCGTCAAGACCGGGTTGCGCTTGTGAGGCATGGCCGAGGAGCCCTTCTGCCCGGGGGCGAAGTATTCCTCTGCCTCCCGCAGTTCCGTGCGCTGCAAATGCCGGATCTCCGTGGCCAGGTTCTCCACCGAGCTTGCCACCACGCCAAGGGCCGCGAAGAAGGCGGCGTGGCGGTCGCGCGGGATGATCTGGGTGGAGACGGGCTCCACGGCAAGGCCCAGCTTTTCGGCCACGTAGGCCTCAACGAAGGGATCGATGTTCGCGAAGGTTCCCACCGCGCCGGAGATGGCGCAGATCGCGATTTCTGCGCGCGCGGCCTCTAGGCGCCGGCGGTTACGCGCGAAGGCGGCGTAGTGGCCCGCCAGCTTGATCCCAAAGGTGGTCGGCTCGGCGTGGATGCCGTGGCTACGCCCCACGCAAGGGGTGTTCTTGAATTCGAAGGCCCGCGCCTTGAGCGCCGCCAGCACCCGGTCCACGCCGGAGAGCAAGAGGTCGGAAGCTTGCGTGAGTTGCACCGCCAGGCAGGTGTCGAGCACGTCGGAGGAGGTCATGCCCTGGTGGACGAAGCGCGCGGGCTCACCGACGTGCTCGGCGAGATTCGTGAGGAAGGCAATGACGTCGTGCTTGGTTTCCCGCTCGATCTCGTCGATGCGTGCCACCTCGAAGGCGCCCTTTTCCCAGACAGCCTGGGCGGCCTCGCGGGGTATCACCCCCAATTCGGCTTGCGCGTCGCAGGCGTGGGCCTCGATATCGAACCAAATGCGAAAGCGGTTCTCCGGCGTCCAGATGGCGGTCATTTCGGGACGGCTGTAGCGCGGGATCATCGGTGTCGATCGTCCTTGAGGTCGTTGTCGTTCGGCGACGCAGGCCGGCGGCCGGCGCCCTGCGCCGTCTCCGCTCGGCTCTTCGCGCCCTAGCGCAGTCCGGCCGCGAAGGCGTCCAGATAGGCTTGGGGCCGCAAGTGGTCGGTGTCGTAGTACAAGTGCCCCTTGCTGCGGCCCTGTGCGTCGCTGGTCGCCTCGTTAAGGTCCAGCAAGCGCAAATCCCTGGCCTTCGTGGCTTCGCGCAGGCGTTGGCAGAATCTCTGCATCACGCCTTTCATCAGGATAAGGTCCTTGTGGGGGACCAAGGCCTCCGGCGCGTTGCTGGCGCGTGGCGTCTGAAAGATCACCTTGGTGCCACGCGGCGCGGTCAGCTCCAAGACGCGGTCGACGAAAGCCAGGACCAGCGCGTCCACCAGATCCATTGGGTCGCGATCGGGATTGGCCCTGACGTAGGCGGGAATGCCGGTGTTCAGCCCACAGTCGACAGCGCCGCAGGAAACCAGCAAGGCGGCATCCTCGGGAAGGCGCTGGACGGCGGCCTGGAAGGCGGCGCGGGGGAAATTCTCGCTCGGTTTGGCCAGATGCCAGGCCTTGAGGCCAGGGATCGTTTCGCAGATCGTGAGCCAACGCCGCCCAGCGATTTCAGCGACCAAGTGAGCCGAGGGCAGGCAATGCTGATCGCCGAGATGGAACAGCGGCTGGTCAACGGTGCCGGCGTAAGCCTCGGGATGAGCTGCTTGCCAATCCAGCAGCCGCTCGAGCGTTTCGGCGAGGTCCTGCCGTGGCGGCGCCTCTTCCCCGGCCTCGGCCGCCAGGGCGACCAAGGGCCGGGCTTGCTCCAAAAGCTGGCGGCAAGCCTCGCTCTGATTGGTTTGCCAGGCGAAGAGCGCCAGCAACACGGCTTCTCCGTGCCGTTCCGCGATGGTCGCCGGCGGCTGTAGGCCCGAGATCTCAGCCGATTGTCCAAGGGCCGCCAAGCAGCGGATCAGAAGGTTGCCGGGATCTGATGGCGGTTTGGGCGATTTGCGTGCTTGCATGAGATATTCCGCCGCACGCGGAACATCGCCGCGCTGGGCCTTGATCAATCCCATCGTGCTCTGTGCGACGGTCAAGCCGGGGGCGATGGAAAGCGCTTGCGCGCAAGCGTCCTCGGCTTCGGCGAACCTGTCCGCGCCGTGCAGCAGCAAGGCTCGCTGCCGGTAGGCGAAGGCGTCCCCGGGGTCTTGCTCGATCGCTTGGTCCAAGGCACGCATTGCCGCCTCGGAGTCTCCCTTGGCGGCCAAAACCTCCGCCAGGTCACGCTGGCCACCGGGTAGCGCGCCATCGAGCTCGACGGCCCTGCGCAGCAATCCCGCGGCCCCTTCAAGCTCGCCAAGTTGAAAAGCGATCACGCCCATCAAACGGTGGGCAGCCGCGTTTTCGGGCTCGCTTTCGCAGAGCTGGCGGCAAAGGGTGGCCGCAGCCTCCGTCTCGTCGCTATTCAAGAGTTCAAGTGTTTGGCTGTAGGCGTCGGAATCCGCGCCTGGATAAGGGGTAGCGGGCATGAGGTCTTCGTTGTTGCGGACTGGAATGTGAATTTGGGGCCGCATCTTGCCCACTCGTCGCCCTTTGAGCAAGCTACAAGAGGCCGTTCCCGCCGCCGGTCACAACAGGCCGCGGGACTTGAAGCTGGTATGACCGGCCTTGCCTATGATGATGTGATCGTGAATCTCGATCCCCAAAGGTGCCGCCGCCGCCTTGATTTCCTTGGTCATGGCAATATCGGCCTTAGAGGGGGTTGGGTCGCCGCTGGGGTGATTGTGGACCAGAATCACCGCCGCCGCGCCTAGTTCCAGCGCCCGCTTGACGACTTCCCGGGGATAAACCGCCGTATGGTCGATGGTGCCGCGTTGCTGACGCTCGTCGGCGATCAGGTGATTGCGCGTGTCCAGGAACAAGAGATGAAAGTTCTCGACGGTCTCATGGGCGAGCTGCGCCCGGCAATAGGCGAGCAGGCGGTTCCAAGAGGAAATCACCGGCCGCTCCCGCGCTTCTTCCCGCAACAATCGCCGGCTTGCCGCTTCCACCGCCTTTAGGCTTGCCGCGGACACTTCGCCCATGCCCTCAACCGCCTGCAAGCGCGATGGCTCGGCCGCCAGGACCGCGCCCAAGCTGCCGAAGGTCTTCAGCAAGCGCTTGGCGATGGGCTTGGTGTCCACCCGGGTGTTCGCCGAAAACAATAGCGCCTCCAGGAGTTCGTAGTCCTCGAGGGAGTCCGCGCCGCGCCCTAGCAGGCGTTCGCGCAAGCGCTTGCGGTGTCCGAGGTAATCGGCGGCCTGTTTTCCTGGCGGCTTTTCGATTGGGCTTCCTGCCACGTTCGATCCTTGCGTCTTCGGAGACTTCGCGGGTTAGCCATCGCCGTAGGGTGGCCGGTCCCAGCCCTTGGGAGATTCTGTGAAAATCTCGTAGCCGGTGGCCGTGACTGCCAGGGAGTGCTCGAACTGCGCGGAAAGCGAGCGGTCGCGAGTGACCGCCGTCCAGCCGTCGTCGAGCAGCTTCACATCGTAGCGGCCGGCGTTGATCATCGGCTCGATGGTGAAAAACATGCCTTCCCTCAATACCACCCCGCTGTTCGGGCGCCCGTAGTGCAGCACCGAGGGGGCATCGTGAAACACCTGGCCGAGCCCGTGGCCGCAGAAATCCCGCACCACCGAAAAGCGGTGGCCCTCGGCGAAGCTTTGGATGGCGTGACCGACATCGCCCAGGGTCGCACCCGGCCGCACGGCGGCGATTCCCCGCAACATAGCCTCGTAGGTGACGTCGATGAGCCGCTTGGCCTTGACCGGAATCTTGCCCACGGGAAACATGCGGCTCGTGTCGCCATGCCAGCCATCCAGGATGACCGTCACGTCAATGTTGATGATGTCGCCAGAATTCAGCCGCTTCGTGGCGCTGGGAATGCCGTGGCACACGACGTGATTGACAGAGGTGCAAATGGATTTCGGAAATCCGCGATAGCCGAGCGGAGCCGGAACCGCGCCGTGGTCGAGGATGAAATCATGGCAGAGCTGGTCGAGTTCCTCGGTGGTGGCGCCGGGCACCACCTTGGGCGTGATGTAGTCGAGCGTTTCGGCAGCCAGCCTGCCGGCGCGGCGCATACTCTCGAAGGCCGCATCGTCGTGCAGCTTGATCTGGCGCTCTCCGCCGCTCTGATAAGCCTGTTCTTGCATCGCTATTTGCCGCCGGCCGGCGCCGCCAATGGTCCTGGCCGCTGCCTTTAAACTTGCAACTTTGTCCGCCCACCGCAAGGGGCGTGCCCCAAGTTGCGCCTAGAGAGACAGGCTCAAGGGCTTGGCGAGCGCGATCCCCTCGGTGGTCACCTCGCAGTCGTAGCACAGCGCTTCGACCCCGCTGGCAAGCGCCGCGCGCAAGGCTGTCGCGTAGGCCGGATCGATATCGGACGCCACCGTGAAGCTTTGGCAGTCGCCCCGCTGAACCAGGTAGAACATGACCGCCCGGCCGCCGGCTTCGGCGATCCGGCTGAGTTCGCCGAGGTGTTTGGTGCCGCGTGCCGTCACGCTGTCGGGGAACTCCGCGAGGCCTGCCTGGCGCATCAAATGCACATTCTTGATTTCAACATGGCAAGACGGCCCGTTCTCGGATTCCAGCAGGATGTCGATCCGGCTGTTCTCGCCGTAGCGGACTTCGCGCCGCAAGCCTTGGTAGCCCGCGAGTTCCGGTACTTGTCCCGCGGCGATGGCCTCGGCGACAATGCGATTGGGATGGGCGGTGTTGATGCCCACGAGCGTGCCGTCGGCCAGGACGAGCTCCCAGGACCAGCGCAGCTTGCGTGTTTCGCTGGTGGCGGGGGAGAGCCAGACCCGCGATCCCTCGGCCTTGAGGCCCAGCATCGCGCCGGGATTGGCGCAGTGGGCCGTGACCACCTCGCCGCCCGCCAGCTCCACGTCCGCGAGAAAGCGTTTATAGCGCCGGATCAGCCGGCCTTCGGTGAGGGGGGACTCGAAGCGCATGGCGGCACCCTAGAAGCCACTGGGCCCGCGATCAATGCGGCGGCGCGGCGAAACCGTCGCGCCCGCCCGCAACGGTCCTTGTGCTCGCCCGGGCAAGCGGGCAAGTTAGGCGGCATGAAGTCCGAACGCTTTTCTTTACCAAGGGCACTTGTCCCGCTGGCGTTAGCCTTGGCCGTGGCCCTGGGGGTCGGCGGTTGTGAGACAAGCAAGCCGGAGCCGCCGCAAGGTGCGCCCGCGGCGACCTCTCAAGGGACGGAGACCGAGCCCTTGTTGAGCGTACCGGCCGATCCCTTGGTGTGGAGCCAGCCCGGTGTGACCGACGAGGCGCGCCAGCGCGACGTGGCGGATTGCTATGCCTATTCAAGGGCCTTGGTGAACCGCGACCGGCGAATCGACAATGACATTAATGCCGGAACCGGTGGCATCGCGACGGGCACCAATGCCTCGGGCCTTACCCGCGAGTTGCGCGAATTCGGGCGGGAAAGCGAGCAGAACCGGTTTTTCAACAGCTGCATGAGGTCGAAGGGCTACGTGGAGCAGTGAGCGACGGTGAGAGAGTGACGACGGCCGCGGTTCTGGTGATCGGCAACGAAATTCTTTCCGGCCGCACACAAGACGCCAATACGAATTTTCTCGCCAAGCGCCTCACGGAGCTGGGCGTGCGCTTGATGGAAGCGCGCGTCGTGCCGGATATCGAGGCGGAGATCGTCACGGCGGTCAACGCCTTGCGCGGGCGGTATGACTACGTTTTCACCACCGGTGGCATCGGGCCAACCCATGACGACATCACGGTGGACTGCGTGGCCGCGGCCTTTAGCGTTCCGGTGATCGTCCACCCGGAAGCCAAGCAGTTGCTGGAGGCGTACTACGGCGAGTCCGTGAACGCCGCGCGCATGCGGATGGCCCGCGCGCCAGAGGGCGCCGAGTTGATCGAAAATCCGGTCAGCGTGGCCCCGGGGCTCAAACTCGAGAACGTCTTCGTGCTCGCCGGCATACCGCGAATCATGCAAGCGCAGTTCGAGTCTCTGTGCCACGGCCTGGTGGGGGGACCGCCTCTGCTGTCGCGTGCCCTGACAGTAGCGCTGCCGGAAAGCGTTGTGGCGCCGGGACTTGGCGCTTTGCAGGAGCGTTTCGCCGAGGTGGAGATGGGTAGCTATCCATTTCAGCGCGGCGGGCGGTTTGGCACCTCCCTGGTCTTGCGGTCGAGCGACCTCGAGTTGCTCGATCGGGCGGCCGAGGAACTGGAAGCCCTGGTCCGCGGTTTGGGTGGTGAGGGGGAGTGGAGCGTTTAAGCCGCCGCCGGCATCTTCGGGAGGCCCGATGAGTCTGCATCCGCACGAACGCCACGCCATCCGGTTTCTGATCGGTCATCTTCTGGTCGGTCTTGCTGGCGGCTTCATCTTCGCCGCCCTGATTTTCGCCACGGATCTCTTCGGCCTGCGTAGCCTGGTCGCCGGCGACGAGAATGGTTGGCTTGCCACCGGCCTCTTGATCTTCGGCATCTCGGTGACCTTCGGCTCGCTCGCCATGGGAATGGGCGTCATGGCGCTCGGGCGCGAGAAAAGCTAGCTCCAAACCCTGCCAGAGTCGGTAGCGTTAGGGGTGCGGTAACCAAAAATTTGTGATTTCGACCCTAGAATCTCGCATTCGAGGCGAAGGATCGCCGGGATCGGAGTCGAATCATGTCACCTGCTACCGGAGTTTCCAAACGCGCGGTTGCTTGGCGTTTTCCTATCGTCGGCCTTGTGCTGCTATCGCTTGCTGCCTGTGGCGAATCCCAAGGCGACCGGGGGCTGAGCGGCGCTGGCATCGGCGCGGCCGCGGGCGTTGCGGTGGGGGCCGTCACGGGTCTCAGTTTGCTGCAAGGGGCCGCCCTGGGCGCGGCGGCGGGCGCGGCGACCGGTTTGTTGACCGATTCGGACCAGATCGACCTTGGCGACCCCTGGTGGAGCGACGCGGAGGCGAAGTCCACGGACGTCAAGGATATCCAATCCGGCTTGTCTCGCTTGGGCTATGATCCCGGCCCCTCCGATGGCATCGTCGGGCCGCAAACCCAAAGCGCTATCCGCCGCTATCAGCAGGACAACGACTTGCCGGTCGACGGTCAGGTCACGCCCGATCTCGCGGACCACATTCGCCAACGGGCCTAGACGCCGGCGGTTAGGCCAAAGGCCTTTAGCGTTCCGTCAGCTTGAACTCGATCCGCCGGTTGCGGCTGAAAGCCGCGGGGCTTTCACCTGCGGCGATCGGCTGATATTCGCCGAAACCCGCCGCAACGAGTCTGTCCGGCGGGATGCCCTCGGCGATCAAGGTCTTCACCACCTCGATGGCGCGGGCCGAGGAAAGCTCCCAGTTCGACGGGTAGGCGGCGGTGCTGATCGGGCGGCGGTCGGTATGCCCGTCCACCCGCAGAACCCAATCCAAGTCGGGCGGGATCTTTTCCGCAATTTCCTTCAAGGTGTCCGCCAGGCGCTGGATCTGCTCACGCCCTCCCGGCTCCAGCGCCGCGGAGGCGGAGGGAAAGAGCACCTCGGATTGGAACACGAAGCGATCGCCGACGATCCGGATGTTGGGATTATCGCCCAAAACCTCCCGCAATCTGCCAAAGAACTCCGAGCGGTAGCGGGCGAGTTCCTGCACTTTGGTGGCCAGGGCCGCGTTCAGGCGCTTGCCCAGATCGGCGATCTGGGTCTCTGCCTCCAGATTGCGGGCTTCGCTTGCTTCCAAGGCCGCGTTGAGGGCGCCAATCTGCTGGCGCAGCGCGGCCAGTTGACGGTTGAGAAGATCGATCTTGAGCTGTTGCTCGGCGGTCAGCTCGCCTTGCTCCCTGGCCACCTCTTGAGACTCCGCCAGCCGCCGTTCCACATCGGCGGCCACGGTTTCCTGTTGGGCCAGGCGGTCCAAGAGGTCCGTATTATCCTGGCGCAAGGCGTCGAGGGTGGATTGCAGGTTGCTTCGCGCTTGGCGCAAGCGTCCGGCCTCGCTCTCCAGATCGGCGGTCAAGGCTTGCTCGGCGGCGAAAACGCGCTCCAGGCGGGCGAGCTCTGCCTGCATTTGGTCGCGCAGGTCCTTCAGGATGGCGAGTTCCGCGAGCTGCGTTTCGATCTTCTCCTTGTCCGCTTCGATGACGGTGTAAGCGTCGGCGAGTTCCGCTTCCACTTCGGTGGCCTTCTCCTCGATGATTAGCAAGCGGTCGGCCAGGATGTCGCGTTCGCTGGTGACGGCGTTGATCTGCCCTTCGAGATCCTCTCTAAGGGAGCCGAGGCGCGCGAGCTGGCTGGAGAGTTCGTCGCGCGCTGCCACGGAGTTCTGCAGCTCGCTGGAAAGCTGGGCGACGTTCAGCCTGAGTTCGGAGTTCGCGCTACGCTCCAGCGCCAAGAGGTCCGCGAGCTCGGCGATCTGCCGGTCGAGGCGCGCCAGCCGCTCATCCTTGCCGGTCAGGGCGACGGACAAAAAGTACTGCGCGACCATGAAGACCATGAGCACGAAGACCAGCACGAGCAGCAGGTTCGAAAGAGCATCGACGAACCCGGGCCAGATGTTGGTGGAGCGTGTGCGGCCAGTACGGTTGAGCGTATACATTTCGAGGGGCTAGCCTTCCGCCTCCTCGGCCAGGGCGGCGATGGTTCTGGCCAGAAGGCGGATTTCAGAGCGAATTTGGTCGACCACGTATTCCTGCCCGCTGCCAAGCTGCTGGGCGACCTGCGCCAAATGCAGGCTCATGGAGCGGATATGATCCCGGGTCGCCGGGTCGATGCCGCCGGCGGCGAAATCCGCTTCGGCCAGCTGGCTCAAGAGCGGCTTGATCGCGCTGTGGGTTTCGGCAAGGCGCTTCATCACTTCCTGTTCGGTGCGCATCTGATCGGTCAGGACCGTCAGGCGCTCGGTCAGCAGGGCGAGATTGCGGTTGGCCAGTTGCCGGTCCTCCTCGCCCCGCTGGATGGTGCGCTGCAGGCCGTCGAGGCTATCGGCGGTCTGCTCGAGGAGGGCTTGCAGGTAGGCGGGTACGGAGCCGTCGCCTTCGCCGCCGCCGGGGCCGCCGCCGGACAGCCGGGTCATGCCCGAAAGCCACTCCTCCAGTTCGTTGACAAAGCGGTTGTGGGCCTGCCCGGACTGCAGTTCGAGAAAGCCCAACACCAAAGACCCGGCAAGACCGAACAGGGAGGAGGAAAAGGCGGTGCCCATGCCGGCCAGCGGCTGCTCGAGCCCACCCTTCAAATCGTCGAAAAGTGTAGCCGCATCCCCCGCCCCCACGGAGAGGCCGGCGATCACGTCGCCGACCGAGCCCACGGTGACCAGCAGGCCCCAGAAGGTCCCCAAGAGCCCGAGGAAGATCAAGAGCCCGATCAGATAGCGGGAAATATCGTGGCTTTCCTCGATGCGCGTCTGGATGCCGTCGAGCAAGGTGCGGGTCGACAGCGCGGAGAGGGTCATGCGCCCCTTGCGCTCGCGCATCATGTTCGCCATCGGGCCGAGAAGGCGCGGCTGCTGGGTTTCCGAAAGCGCGCCGGGAAAGATTAGGCCACCGCTGGATTCCCGCTGCAAGTGCGCGAGAAACGACATTTCGCGCCGCAGCAGCAGGACTTGCCTGAAGCTGTAGAGAATTCCGAGCAGCAAGACTCCAAGAATCAAGCCGTTCAAGACCGCGTTGGCGAGGAAGGCGTCTGCCAGCTGGGGATAAAGCGCCGCGCCCGCGGCGACCACCAGAGCCAGGAACACAAACATTCTGAAGAGATAGACTTGCGGTCGGGTCATGATCCGGGCGGAACCTCTCGCGAAGAATATGGCGCGGCCTCCCCGGTTGCGGGATCGCGAAGCCTGAAGCGCGGATGTGGCGCCACTGTCGAGACTATGGGGTCACTGCGGCCATACTGTGGCAAACCTCGGCATGAAACCGGAAATCTCGGGGCGAGGCCGTGGAAAATCTTTTTCATTGACCCACCTGAAAGATGTCAACCCGGTCGGTGGGGCCGTCCAGGAAGGTGTTTCCAAGGGCCCTTACGTTCATGCGCGCGGAACCGACGCCCTGGTCGATCAAGAAGGCGCGCACAGTGAGGGCGCGGGTCAGCGATAGCCGCCGCGCCGGCCCGTGTTCATGCAAGCCGGCGTAGGCAAGGAGCTGCATGCGCAGCGCGGGGTTCGCCTGCAGGTGCGCGGCGAATTGCAACAGGTCGCCTTGGGCTTCCGGGCTAAGGGCGTCCCCCTCGCCGGCTTCGAAGAGCACGCGCACGGCGGGCTCCCCCACGGGCATATCCGCTTGCGCAAGGACCAGGAAGGAAGCTTGACCCGGCGGAACCCGCTGGGCGTTCGCCGGTGCCGCAGCCGCTTCGGCCAGACACATCATGGCAACCAGAGCTGGGATAAAGGCAGAGGCAAACGCCGCGGGGGCAGCGGCTCTAGGCTGTCCGAATGACTTGGTGCCTCGCACGTCAACCCCGCCCCTGATCAAGCCCCAGATCACGCACGCTCTCCCGACGCTCCCCAGCCGGGGGTAGACTAAGCCTTTGGAGTCGCGCAAACAACCGTCTTGGGGCCTTCGGCGCGCGGCGGCGCCCAAACAGTCAAGCGGCCGGTCGCCGCTTCAGAAGCTTATCGAGCTCACCGTGCAGGCTTTCGTTGGCCGCGAGCAGGGAAGCGCTGCCAAGATGAAGCGAACGCCCGCCGATCTCGCTCACCAAGCCGCCGGCCTCGCGCACCAAGAGCCAGCCGGCGGCCATGTCCCAAGGTTGAAGCCCCCGCTCCCAAAACCCATCGACCCGGCCCGCCGCGACATAGGCGAGGTCCAGGGCCGCGGCACCCCAGCGCCTCACGCCGGCCGATTGCGCCATAACTTGCCCCAGCTCATGCAGGAACTGCCCTTGATCGCCGCGCCCCATGAACGGGATTCCGGTGGCAAAGATCGACTCGCTCATCCGGTTGCGGGACGACACCCTGAGGCGGCGATCGTTGAGAAAGGTGCCAGCACCCTTTTCCGCCACGAACATCTCATCCTTCACCGGATCGTAGACCACCGCCGCGAGCATCTCGCCGCGCGCTTCCAGGCCGATCGATATGGCGAAGTGCGGCAGCCCGTGTAGGAAATTCGTGGTGCCGTCCAGGGGATCGACGACCCAGCGCCGCCCCTCGGGATCGCGGCTTTCAACCGGATCGGACTCCTCCATCAGGAAACCGTAGTCGGGGCGCGCGTGAGACAACTCCTCGCGCAGCACTTTCTCCGCCTTCAGATCCGCGGTCGAAACGAAATCCGCCGGGCCTTTCTTGGAGACTTGAAGGTTCTCGACCTCGCCGAAATCCCGCTTAAGGCCCCTGGCCGCCTTCATGGCCGCGCGGGTCATCACGTTGAGGGTGGCGGATCGAATCGCCATGAGATAGAGAGCTCCAGCTTAGTACCGGACTGGGGGAATCAGTCCTTCGCCCGCTCCACGTAGCTGGCGTCGGCAGTGTTAACCACGATACGCGTGCCCGATTCGACATGCGGCGGCACCATGACCCTGACGCCATTCTCCAAAACCGCCGGCTTGTAGGACGAGGAGGCGGTCTGCCCCTTGACCACGGGGTCGGCCTGTTCGATTTGCACAACCACGGTTTCCGGCAATTCAACCGATATCGGGCTGCCTTCGTAGCTTTCGATGATCACCGTCATGCCTTCCTGCAGAAAGGGCAGGGGCTCGCCGACGAAGTCGCTTGGCACGCTAATCTGCTCGTAATTCTCGTTATTCATGAAGGTGAGCATGTCGCCGTCGGCGTAGAGGTATTGGAATTCCTCCTGGTCGAGGCGCACCCGCTCGACGGTTTCCGAAGAGCGGAAGCGCTCGTTCAGCTTGGTTCCGTCGCGGATGTCCTTCAACTCGACCTGCAGATAGGCGCCGCCCTTGCCGGGCTGGGTATGCTGAATCTTGATGGCGCGCCACAAACGGTTTTTGTGCTCGATGACGTTGCCCGGGCGGACGGCATTGCCGTTGATTTTCATGGATCGACACTCTTGCTGGAAAAGACCTCGCGGAGAGGGCGGGCGGAACATAGCGAAGCCCCGGGACTCTGGCAACGGGGCTGCGGCGCGTCCCTCCATTTCCGGTCATCTTGAGCGGAAGGCGCCTTTGTTCGTCATTGCCAAGGCCTTGCCGCACGATGACGCACAATGAAGGTCCGTCTAGTCACGGCGGTCGGCGTAGCGGCTTTCTTCCTCGTAGTAGTCTTCGAACCCGACGACGCGGCGCAGCTCGGTGAAGTCGAGAAGCAGGTCCGCGTGCGCTTCGCCCGTCTTCAGCCCTTCCAGGGCTAGGCGCATCGCTTTCATGGCGGCACTCAAGAGGGTGAGGGGATAGGCGGCGAGCGAGAAGCCCATTTCCTCCAGCCGGGCGGGCGGCAGGATTGGGGTCGCGCCGCCTTCCAGAAGGTTGGCCATTTTTGGGCCCGGCAGCTCCCGGCAAAGGGTTGCCATCTCCTCCTCGCTCTGGGGGGCTTCCACGAAAAGAATATCGGCGCCGGCCTCCCAAAATGCTTGAGCCCGGGCGATCGCCTCGGCCAGGCCGTGGCCGTGGCGGGCGTCCGTGCGGGCAAGGATCAGAATGTCTTGGCGCTCGTCGCGGGCGTCGGCGGCAGCCTTCACGCGGTCGACCGCTTCGGCGCGTCCAACCACCTCCTTGCCGCGGGTGTGTCCGCAGCGCTTGGGGGCGAGCTGGTCCTCGATCATGGCCGCGGCGAAGCCGGCACGCGCGTAGTGCTCCACCGTGCGCTTGACGTTGAGCGCGTTTCCGTAGCCCGTATCCGCGTCTCCAATAATCGGTATCGACACCGCGGCGCAGATATCGCGCCCTTGATCCAGCATCTCCCCGAAGGAGATCAAGCCGGTGTCGGGCTGTCCAAGCTTGGCCGCCGAGACCGCGAAGCCGCTCATGAAGCTGACGGGGAAACCTGCTTGCTCAATCAGCTTGGCGGAGAGCGCGTCGAAGCAACAGGGCATCACCTGCAAGCCGCCCGTTGCCAGAAGCGCGCGAAGCTTGTCGGGTTGCGATATCGGTGCTTCAGTCAAGGGCATCGCTCCGCTCAGGCTTCAGCCATCAAGGCGTTGAACGCGGCCACCGCTTTTCTCGGGCCGTCGGGATGCGTCCAGATGGCGCTATCGGGGGACAGGAAGTCGGCGCCGGCGGCAATCAACTCCGGTGCCGTATCCAGGTCCACGCCGCCTTGGGCGACGCAGGGAACCTCCATCAATTCGGCCCACCAGGCGACGAGGTCCGGGTCGCGCGCGTCCAGCATAACGTAATCGGCGCCAATCTCGCCCGCGAGCATGGCCAGATGGCGGGAGGCCTCGCAGTCCGCGCCCAGGATCATGTCCTTGCCCAGCGCTTGCCGGACCGCCTTCAGGGCACCCGGGCTGGCGGGGAGATGCACGCCGTCGCAATCACTCTCGACGGCCAAATCAGCCCGCCCTTCGAGCAGAAATGCCGCGTCGCGCTCTTGAACCATCGGCCGCAGGCGGTCGATCGATCGCCGCAAGACGGCCTCGTTGGCGCCTGTGGTCGGCAGCAGCACGCTCGCCACGTCACCCCCCGACATGGCGTCGTCCAGGCTGGGGACGAAGCTTTCAAGCTCCAGGGCCCCGGTGCTCACCTCCGGCGGAAGACTCAGATAAAGCCGGCAGCGCACGACATGGAACTCGGATGGTTAGAATTTGCCCTGATAAATCTTGATGATGTTATCGAGCATTTGCAACGCTTCGTCCCTGGGGCGCTGGAAGGTGTTGCGGCCGATGATGGAGCCGTTGGCCCCGCCCTTGGCGATGCCGCGAATCTCGTCGTAGACCGCGTCGCTGCCCTTGGCGCCGCCACCGGAGAACACCACCACCCGGCGTCCCGCGAACGCAGCCTGCATGACATGAGCGATGCGCTTTTCAAGGGTGGAGATATCGATCTTCTGGGCCTCGAAGACCTTCTTGGCCTCGGGCTGCTCGAGATGAGCCGTGGGCGGCTTCACCTTGATCACGTGGGCGCCCAGCAGGGCCGCCATGTGCGCCGCGTAGGCGCAGACGTCGATGCCGGTCTCCCCCTCTTTGGAGAGCATGCCGCCGCGCGGATAGGACCACATCACCACCGCCAGGCCCACGGCCTTGGCCTCCTCCGCCAGTTCGCGCGCTTCCTCCATCATCTCGAACTGATCCTCGGCCCCGGGATAAATGGTGAAGCCGATGGCTGCACAGCCAAGGCGCAGGGCGTCGTTGACGCTGCCGGTGACCGCTTGGTCCTTCTCGGTCGCCAGGCTGTTGGACGAGTTGAGTTTGAGGATTGTCGGGATCGCGCCGGCGAAGCTGTCCGCGCCCGCTTCCAGCATTCCGAGCGGGGCGGCGTAGGCGTTCAGGCCCGCGTCGATGGCCATGCGGAAATGATAGTGCGGGTCATAGGCCGGCGGATTGGGGGCGAAGCTGCGGTCCGGCCCATGCTCGAAGCCCTGATCGACCGGCAAGATCACCATCTTACCGCTGCCGCCCAGCTTTCCGTGCATGAGCAATTGGGCGAGCTTGCCCTTGGTGCCGGGGTTGTCGCTTTCGTAGTTGTCGAGAATGCGCTTGACGCGCTGAGTGATCCGCATGGTGAGTCCTCCGGAGGTGGGCGAACGCGAGGCGAGGGCCGGGCGGGGCAACCGCTCAAGTCTCGCCGCGCCGACACGGAAATTCCGGCGGACTGCATAGCCGAGCAGGCAGCCATTTGCAACGCCGCGAAGGGTTATCCGAGAGGCTTACTTCCCCTTCGACGGCTTTGGCGTGAACGAACGCAAGAAGGCTTCGCAGGCAGCGTCGGGATCCTCTGCCCCGGCCAGATCCAAAACCCTCGGCGAGCCGAGCTTTGCCAGGACCTTGGCGCCTAGTGCCTCGGCGATGGCCGCGAGCTTTCGCCGGGTGGCCGGCGGCCCGGAGAAAACCGTTGTCTTGACCCCTGCCCGCAAGGCGGCCTGCACATGGCCAGGCGCATCGCCGCAGTCTAGCGCCGCCGTGAAAGCCGCTTTCGGCACAGCCTCGGCGGCCGCCGCGAGCACTTCTAGAAACCAAGGTGCCCCAAGAGAGCCGCCCGCACCCTGCGGCGAGGCGAGCACGATTGGAATGCCGGTCGCCTCGCCCGCACGCAGCGCCGCGACCGCGTGCCTGGGCGAATGTACGACGAAAGCAGTCTTGGTCCCGGTCTGTCCTAGAGCATTCCGCCGAGCTTGACCGCGGTGTCGCTCATGCGGTTGGAGAATCCCCATTCGTTATCGTACCACGACATCACCCGTACGAAGCGGCCGTCGATCACCTGAGTTCCGTCCAGGTCAACGATCGAGCTAGCCGGGTGGTGGTTGAAGTCGCTGGAGACCAAGGGCTCGTCGTTAACGTCGAGGATCCCTTTGAGCGGGCCGCTCGCCGCCTCACTGAGTGCCGCGTTGATCGCTTCCGCGGTGGTATCGCCGGCCGCGTCGAACTTGAAGTCCACCAAGCTGACATTCGGGGTCGGGACCCGCATGGCCACGCCGTCAAGCTTCCCGGCAAGCTCCGGCAGCACAAGCCCGACGGCCCGTGCCGCGCCGGTCGAGGTGGGGATGATGTTGGCCGCCGCCGCGCGGGCGCGGTGCATGTCCTTATGCAGGGTGTCCACCGTGCGCTGATCGCCGGTATAGGAGTGGATCGTCGTCATGAAGCCGCGGTCGATCCCGATCGCCTGGTGCAGCACGTGGGCAACCGGTGCCAGACAGTTCGTGGTGCAGGAAGCGTTGGAAACGATCTCGTGGTCCCCGCTCAGCTTCGCATCGTTCACGCCGAAGACCACGGTCAAATCGGAGTCGTTGGCCGGCGCGGAGATCACCACCTTTTTCGCGCCGCCCGCCAGGTGGGCGGCGGCCTTTTCCCGGCTGGTGAAGATGCCGGTGCACTCCAGCACGATATCGACGCCCAGGTCGCCCCAGGGCAGGGCCTTCGGATCCCGCTCGGACAGCACTTTGATTTCGTGACCGTCCACGGTGATCGCGCCATCGGCCCCTGACACCTCGCCGGGGTAGCGGCCGTGAACCGTATCGTACTTCAAGAGATGGGCGTTCGCTTCGGCGGAGCCCAAATCGTTAATGGCAACGAACTCGATGTCGTTGCGCTTCCTTTCGTGAGCGGCTCGCAGGACCAAACGCCCAATCCGACCGAAACCGTTAATCCCAACCCGAACCGCCATGTCTTCTTCCTCCGTTACTCAGGCTTGTTTGCTTGATGTCGCTGTCTTGTGCGGCTTTTCCGGCTATAGCCAGGCCTCCACCGCTTTCACAACCGCATCGGCGGAAATGCCGAAGTGTCGATAGAGATCGGCGGCGGGCGCGGAGGCGCCGAAAGACGGAAGGCCGATGGTCACGCCGTCAAGTCCGACCCAGCGTTCCCAGCCAAAGGGCGAGCCTGCCTCGATCGCGATCCGCAAGACACCAGGGCCCAGAACCTCGTCCCTGTAGTGGGGCGTCTGCTCGGCGAACAGTTCCCAGCAGGGCATGGAGACCACGGCGGCGTAGATGCCGCGCTCGGCCAATTGCGCCTTGGCCTCCAGCGCGATGGCCACTTCCGAGCCGCTGGCGATCAGTGAAACCTGGCGGTCGCTTTCGGCGGGGGCGAGTATGTAGCCGCCGTGGCTCGACCAATTTTCTTCCCCGCCGTCGTGCCGCACCGCTGGCAAGCCTTGCCGCGAGAGGGCCAACACCGAGGGGCCGTCCTGATTGGCGAGCGCCAGTTCCCAGCACTCGGCTGTCTCCATGGCGTCGGCCGGGCGTAAGACCTTGAGATTGGGGATCGCCCGCAAGCTCGCCAGATGCTCAATGGGCTGGTGAGTCGGGCCGTCCTCGCCAAGCCCAATGGAATCGTGCGTCATCACGTAAACGACGCGCTGCTTCATCAGGGCGGACAAGCGGATCGAGGGCCGGCAGTAGTCCGTGAACACCAGGAAGGTGCCGCCATAGGGGATCAAGCCGCCGTGCAGGGCGATTCCGTTCATCGCCGCTGCCATGCCGTGCTCGCGCACCCCGTAATAGATATAGCGCCCGTCGTAGCTTGGCGGCGTCACGGGCGCCTGGCTCTTCGCCTTTGTGTTGTTCGAGCCGGTTAGATCCGCCGAGCCGCCAATCAGCTCGGGCACAACATCCGCCAGGGCTTCGATCACGCGCTGGGAAGAAACGCGGGTCGCCGCCTTGGGCTCATCACGCGCGATGTCCTGCCGCAATGCGGCCATGGCTGGCGCGAAGCCATCGGGCAGGCGGCCGCTTTGCCGCCGTTCGAACTCCGCGCGCAGGGTTGGCTCGGCCGCCGCCAGGCGCAGGTCCCAGGCCGCCGACTCGTTGCCGCCTCGCGCCCCGAGGCCGCGCCAGGCCTCCAGGATCGGCGCGGGCACTTCGAAGGGGGCGTGGGGCCAGTTCAGGGTGCCGCGGGCGGCCGCGATCTCCTCTCCGCCCAGCGGAGCCCCGTGGGTGGCGGCGGTGCCCTGCTTATTGGGCGCGCCAAAGCCGATCACCGTTCGGCAGGCCACCAGGGAGGGGTGCGGGTCCCGGCGCGCGGCTTCTATAGCCTGGGCGATCGCCTTGTGGTCATGGCCGTCGCAACGCAGGGTATGCCAGCCTTGTGACTCGAAGCGCTGCAAGTGGTCGTCGGAAACCGCGAGATCGGTCGGGCCGTCGATGGAGATGCCGTTGTCGTCGAACAGCACGATCAGCCTGCCGAGCTTCAAGTGCCCGGCCAGCGAAGCGGCCTCGTGGCTGATCCCCTCCATCAGGCAGCCGTCGCCGGCGATGACGTAGGTGTCGTGATCTACCAGCTCCGGGCCGAATTCCGCCGCCAGCAGCCGCTCGGCCAGCGCCATGCCAACCGCGTTACCCAGGCCTTGGCCCAGGGGGCCGGTCGTGGTCTCGATACCCCCGGCGTGGCCATATTCCGGATGGCCGGCGGTGCGGCTGCCAAGTTGGCGGAAGTTGCGCAACTCCTCGACCGTCATGTCCTCGTAGCCGGTGAGGTAGAGCAGTGCGTAGAGCAACATGGAGCCATGGCCGGCCGAAAGCACGAAGCGGTCCCGGTCGGGCCAATCGGGCCGTGCCGGATCGAACTTCAAGAATTGGCTATGGAGCACGGTCGCGACGTCGGCCATGCCCATGGGCATGCCGGGGTGTCCGGATTTGGCTTGTTCAACCGCGTCCATGGCCAAGGCACGGATCGCGTTGGCCATTTCCGTGGCCAGGGGTTGCGCGGCCGCCGCGCCGCCTTGGTGCCGGGGCGGATGCACTTCCATCGTCTCGCTCACTGATGCCACCTTTTCGGAAATCCCGAAGCCATGCGAAATGTAACGGTTTTCTAGCAATATCGAGGGCGCGAACAATGCCCCCGGCGCCCTCGGCGGTCAACCGCCAAACGGCCCGATGTCCCGTGCCCGCTGCGCCCGGCCGCGGGATTTCCGAAGAATAGCAGGGGCTTCCGTTGACCTGAGCCCCTCGAGCGTCCTACCTTAAGAAAAACGAAATCACCTACGCTGGTGTTTTCCAGCAAGAGGGCGGCGGATGTCCGACGAGACGACGAGACAACAGGAGGCGTCTCCCCTGGCGGCAGCCTCGGCGCGGCTGGAGGCCGCTTTGGAGAGTTTGGACGAGACCGTGGCGGCGCGCTTGGCGGCCGAGCGGTCGGGTGCCGCCCCGACCGGAGCGGACGAGGAGGTTCGGGCGGCCTTGGACGCCGCGCGGGCGGAAAATGAACGCTTGCAGTCGCTAACCGCCTCCGTCTCGCAACGCTTGGATGGCACCATCGCGCGGCTTCGCCGGGTATTGGAGGATTAGGTGGCTCAGGTTCGTCTCAGCATCAACGGCAGAAATTACGAAGTCGCCTGCGACGACGGGCAGGAGGAACACCTGGCGCGCCTGGCCGCGTACATCGACCAGCGGGTGCGCGAGTTGTCCGGCGTGGTTGGGCAGGTGGGTGAGTCCCGCCTGCTGGTCATGGCCAGCCTTCTTATTGCGGACGAACTGCATGACAGCCTGCGCGCCGCGCGCCGCCCGGAAGCCGCGGCCGAGCGGGACCGGGCGCAAGAGGCGACCGCCGCCCAGGTCATCGAAGGGGCCGTCGCTCGGGTTGATGCTCTTGCACGCAGCATCGCGACACCATAAATAGGTCTTGGGTTTGAAGTTTCGCCGGGCGCTGCAGGTTTTGCGCGGTCGGCGTTCGATTTGAGGGGCTTGCTGCGCGGTGCGTCAGGTCGTTCGATCCCTGGGGCCAATAATCGACCTCTTGGGAGCTGGCTCTGCCGCAACCCTGGTTGCGGTACACTGGCGCCCACCTGCTGATGCAGGCCGCAGAGGATGATCATGGACCAACGGCCGTCGCGGCACCCCTCATCCAATCCGTTAGGCCGCGCCTTCGGCTCGCAACGACGGCAAAAGAGACAGCCTGAAACCATGACCCAAGCCCTGGCCGAGGAAAAATCCAGCGCCCGGGTCCGGGCCAAGCGCGTTCGTGCCCAGGCCGCGGCGGCGGCCGCGTGCGCGGGCGAGGCTCTCGCTGAGGCGGCGAGCGGCCTTCCGGTCGCCCCTGGCGCTTGCGTATCCGCTTACTGGCCCATGGGCGATGAGATGGATACCCGGCCCTTGCTCGCAGCCTTGCACGGGCGTGGGCACCCCTTGGCCCTGCCCGTGGTCGTGGCGGCCGACACACCTTTGATTTTCCGGCAATGGCGGCCCGGCGCCCGATTGGAGAGCGCGCATTTCGGTACAAGCGTTCCAGAGGAGAGTGCCGCCGAGCTCGAGCCCGACGTGCTCTTCGTGCCCTTGCTCGCCTTCGACCATGCGGGTTACCGCTTGGGCTACGGCGGCGGATTCTATGACCGCAGCTTGCAGGCCTTGAGAGCGCGCAAGCCGGTCTTGGCGGTTGGGGTAGCCTTCGCTGGGCAGCGGGTGGCCTCGGTGCCGCGCGACAGCTACGATCAACCGTTGGATTGGGTGGTGACCGAATCCGGTCTCCACGCCTTCGGCTAGGCCAGGAAGGACGAAGATGCGGCTTCTATTCTGCGGAGACATTGTCGGGCGATCCGGCCGGGACGTTGTCGCCGAGCGCTTGCCGGCCCTGCGCCGCGATCTTGACCTCGACTTCGTGGTCGCCAACGCGGAGAACGCGGCCGGCGGCTTCGGCGTCACCGAGAAAATCTGTGAAGAGCTTTTCGCCGCCGGCGTGGATGCTCTTACGGGCGGCAATCACTCCTGGGACCAGCGCGAGGCCATGGAGTTCATTGCCCGGCAGCCGCGGCTGCTGCGCCCCCACAACTACCCTAGCGGCGCCCCAGGCAGGGGATTTGCGGTCTTCGAGGCACGGGGCGGGCGAAAGGTGCTACTGCTCAACGTCATGGGGCGGCTTTTCATGGATCCCTTGGACGATCCCTTCGCTTGCGTCACCGCCGAGCTCGCCAAACACCGCCTGGGCGGCACGGTGGCCGCCGCCATCCTGGACCTTCACGCCGAAGCCAGCAGCGAGAAGATGGCCATGGGCCATTTCGTGGACGGCCGGGTCTCTTTGGTGGTCGGGACCCACACCCATGTTCCCACCGCGGACGCCCAGATCCTGCCGGGCGGCACAGCCTATCAGACCGATGCCGGCATGTGCGGCGACTACGACTCTGTGATCGGCATGGCCAAGCCCGCCCCGATCCAGCGCTTCACCCGCAAGCTGCCCACCGAGCGCCTGACTGCCGCCCAGGGTCCCGGCACCCTCTGCGCGGTCTTTGTCGAAACCGACGACACCACAGGGCTCGCCCGCCGCGTCGCGCCGCTGCGCCAGGGCGGGCGCCTGGCGGAAACCCTTCCGGCGCTGGAGCGGGCCTAGAGTTTGGGCTCTAGGGGCTAGGGTCCGGGTCCAAGCCCGGCGCCGGCGTCAGTTCGAACCGCAGAACCTCCGCGCGGTCAAGCAACTCGCTGGCGGCCAGGCTGGCATTCAAGGCAAGTAAAGTGCTGCGCTCGGCGAAGCGGCGAAAGCGCTCGGCGGTGGCGTCGCAGAAGGCCGGGTCCGGCCAGGAGTCCAGATCGTCCGGTCTGGCGCGGCGGGCCGGGGTGTCGGTTTGCATCGGGACTCCGGTTGCGCGGGAAAGCGGGCCAAGTATCGGGAACGCCACTTAAAAGGGCGTTAAGGGCCGAAACTCGCGCGCTATCCCGCAAGCCCTCCCTCTAGTCCCCCGGCAAGGCACCCCGCCCGGCGACTCAAGAAAGACTCACGGCGAAGGGGTTCCGAAACCCGCCGCGAACCTGCTAGAACGCGCCGCAATATCGCCATATTGGGGGGTTAGAGCCTAGACTGCGAATGCGCGCGCATGGCCCCAAAATGTGGTATGATCATTTTTGTGAACGACAGGATATAGGGTCAGGGTCGATGGCGGGGCATAGTCAATTCAAGAACATCATGCACCGGAAGGGTGCTCAGGATAAGAAGCGGGCCAAGGAATTCGCCAAGCTCGCCCGCGAGATCGTTGTGGCCGCCAAGCAAGGCATGCCCGATCCCAACTTCAACCCGCGCCTGCGCGGCGCCATCCAGGCGGCCCGCGCGGCGAACATGCCCAAGGACAACATCGAGCGCGCCATCAAGAAGGCTGCCGGCGGCGACGACGATACAAACTTTGAGGAGATCCGCTATGAGGGCTATGGCCCCGGCGGGGTCGCCATCATCGTCGAGGCCCTGACTGACAACCGCAATCGCACCGCCTCGGAAGTGCGGGCGGCCTTTTCCAAGCACGGCGGCTCGCTGGGGGAGACCAACTCGGTCTCCTTCATGTTCGACCGTGTGGGGCAGATCTTCTATCCGGCCGAGGTCGGTTCGGCCGACGAGGTCTTCGAGGCCGCGGTGGAAGCCGGGGCCGAGGACTGCCAGTCGGATGAGGAGGGCCACGAGATCATCTGCGCCCCCGACGACTTTTCGGAGGTGCGCGATCGCTTGACCGAGCGCTTCGGCGATCCGCGCGAGGCCGGCCTGGTTTGGAAGCCGCAGACCGGCGCGCCGGTGGAAGAGGACGCGGCAGCGACCCTGTTCAAGCTGATCGAGGTCTTGGACGATAACGACGACGTGCAGCGCATCGCGGCGAACTACGAGATCGCCGACGATGTGCTGGAACGTCTGACGGCGTGACCGGGCGAGGGGGCGGGGGTGCGCGTCATCGGTCTTGATCCCGGCCTGCGCGCCACCGGCTGGGGCGTCATCGAGGCTGAGGGCAGCCGTTTGAAGCACGTGGCCCACGGAACCCTGCGCTCGGACTCGTCCTGCGAAGTGCCGGCGCGCCTGGTCCAGTTGAAGCTGGGGATCGAGGAGATCTTGCGCGAGTTCCTGCCAGACGAAGCCGCGGTGGAGGAAACCTTGGCGAACAAGAATCCCGCCTCCACGCTCAAGCTTGGCATGGCGCGCGGGGTAGCACTGCTGGCGCCGGCGCTGCGGGGCCTGCCGGTGACTCAGTACCTGCCGATGATCGTCAAGAAGTCGGTGGTCGGGACCGGTCATGCCAAGAAGGAGCAGGTGGTGATGATGATGCAGCGGCTGCTGCCGGGCGCCACGGACCTCTCGCCGGACGCGGCCGACGCCTTGGCGGTCGCGGTCTGTCATGCCCACAACCTGGAGACCCGCCAGGCCTGGGCGTCCGGCCGCGCTGACCCGCTGTTGCAATCCGGAGGCTTCAGGTGATTGGAAAGCTGACGGGCCGGATCGATAGCCAGGGCGAGGACTACGCGCTGATCGACGTGGGCGGGGTGGGCTATGTGGCCTTCTGCTCGGCCCGCACCCTGGCCGGCCTGCCGCGCGCGGGCGAGGCGGCGGTGCTGTTGATCGAGACTCATGTTCGCGAGGACCACATCCACCTCTATGGCTTCGGCGAGGAGGCCGAGCGCGCCTGGTTCCGGCTCTTGACCACGGTTCAGGGCGTGGGCGCGCGCATGGCCTTGGCAATACTCGGTGTCCTGGGCCCGGCCGACTTGGCCCAAGCCATCGCGGCCCAGGACAAGGCGGCACTAACCCGCGCCAGCGGCGTGGGGCCGAAACTCGCGCAACGGATCGTCACCGAGCTGAAGGATAAGGCTGCGGGCATCGCCTTAGGGCCGGCGGCGGGCTTCGCCGACGCGAACGCGGCTCTGGCGGCAAGCCCCGGCGGGGCCGACGAGGCCGTCGTGGAGGATGCAATCTCCGCACTGGTCAATCTTGGCTACCGGCGGATGGAAGCCTTCGCCGCTATCAGCCGGGCACAGCGCGATGCCTCCGGCGAGCCTAGCCTCGACACGCTGATCCGCGGCGGGCTCAAGGAGCTGGCATCGTGACGGAAGCGCGCATGGTCAGCCCTATTGCCACGACGGAGGACGCGGAGGCTTCCTTGCGGCCGCGCGCGCTGGACGACTTCGTCGGGCAGGAACAGCTGCGCGCCAATCTCAGAGTCTACATCGCCGCGGCCAAGGCTCGCGAGGAAGCGCTGGACCATGTGCTGCTGTTTGGCCCGCCGGGGCTGGGCAAGACCACGCTCGCGCAAATCCTGGCCCGCGAGCTGGGTGTGGGCTTCCGTGCCACTTCCGGCCCGGTGATCGCGCGGGCAGGCGACCTCGCCGCGATCTTAACGAATCTGCAGCCCCGCGACGTGCTGTTCATCGACGAAATTCATCGGCTTTCGCCTGCGGTGGAGGAGATTCTCTATCCGGCCATGGAGGATTTCGAGCTCGATATCATCATCGGCGAGGGGCCGGCCGCCCGTTCGGTGCGCATCGATCTGCCGCCTTTCACCCTGGTCGGCGCCACCACCCGCAGCGGCCTGATCACCCGCCCCTTGCGCGAACGCTTCGGGATCCCCGAGCGCCTGCAGTTCTACACGCCGGCGGAGCTGGAAACGATCCTGCGCAGGGGCGCCAGGGTGCTGAGCTTCGACCTGACGGCCGAGGGCGCGGCGGAGATTGCCCGGCGCGCGCGCGGCACGCCAAGGGTGGCCGGGCGCCTGTTGCGCCGGGTGCGCGACTTCGCCGCCGTGGACGATATCGCCACGGTCGATGCGGGCGCGGCGGACGCCGCCTTGCGGCGCCTTGACGTGGATGGCCGCGGGCTGGATGCCATGGACCGGCGTTACCTCACGTGCATCGCGGAGAATTACGGCGGCGGCCCGGTCGGCGCGGAGACCTTGGCGGCCGCGCTTTCCGAGCAGCGCGACGTAATCGAGGAGGTGATCGAGCCCTACCTCTTGCAGCAGGGCTTACTGCAGCGCACCCCGCGCGGCCGCATGCTGACCTCCGGCGGCTTCGGCTATTTGGGTCTGGATGTGCCTGGCGAACTCGCGCGCCAGCTCGATTTGCTGGCGGCGGCGAGCGACGATCCGGGCGCGGAGGCTGGGTCTTGAGCGGGGGCATCCCGGCACCCGCGGCGGCCGCCGAAGCCCTGGGCAGCGGATGGCTGGAGGGCGTGGAGCATGTCCTGCCCATCCGCGTCTACTATGAGGACAGCGACGCCGCCGGAATCGTCTACTACGCCAATTACCTGAGGTTCGCCGAGCGAGGGCGCACGGAGTTCCTGCGTCTGCTCGGCATCGATCAGACCGCGCTGCGCGAGCGCGAGGGTCTGGTCTTCGCCGTGCGGCGCGCCGAGGTCGACTATTTTCAGCCGGCCCGGCTCGACGACGCGGTCGAGGTGCGTTCGCGCCTAGTCGAGGTTGGCGGCGCCAGCGTCTCCGCCCTGCAAAGGGTTCTGCGCGGCGGCCGCCCCCTGGCCTCGCTATCCGTGAAAGTCGCGTGTTTGTTTCTCGCCGACGGCCGGCCCGCCAGGTTACCCCTGGGGGTCAGGCAAACGTTGGCACCTTATTGTCAACCTGAGGTCGAGGAGTAGTCGCCGTCATGGAAAACGAAGTGGTCGATAGCGCGGTGCTGGCCGGCTCGGTCGACCCCAACATTACGATCTGGGGCCTGTTCCTGCAGGCCGATATCGTCGTCAAGTTCGTGATTCTGCTGTTGGTGCTGGCCTCGTTCTGGAGTTGGGCGATCATTTTCGACAAGGCGATCCGCCTGCGCCGCCTGCGCGCGCGGGCCGAGCAATTCGAGGAGACCTTCTGGTCCGGCGGGTCGCTGGATCAGCTCTTCGACCGGCTCGACGGGCGCCCGCCCGATCCCCTGTCGGCCGTTTTCGTGTCGGCGATGCGCGAGTGGCGCCGCTATGCCGCGCGCAACAAGGCGGCCGCCGGAGAGTCGGTGACAAGCCTCAAGGAGCGGGTCGAGCGCGTGATGGGCATCACGATCGGGCGCGAGATGGACCGCCTGGAGCGGCACATGGTCTTCCTTGCCTCGGTCGGCTCGGCGGCTCCCTTCATCGGCCTCTTCGGCACGGTTTGGGGTATCATGAACGCCTTCACCTCGATTGCGGCTCAGGCGAACACCAGTTTGGCGGTGGTGGCCCCGGGCATCGCCGAGGCGCTTTTCGCCACGGCCCTAGGGCTGGTCGCGGCAATTCCCGCCACCATCGGCTTCAACAAGCTGAACAACGACTTGGGCAGATACGGACAGCGCATGGAAGCCTTCGCCAGCGAGTTCTCGGCGATCCTCTCTCGTCAGCTCGAGGAGGCGGCCTGACCTATGGCGGGACCGATCCTGAGCAGGCGTGGCGATAGCGCCGGCGGTTTCAGGCGCCGGCGCTACCAGCCGATGAGCGAAATCAACGTGACGCCCTTCGTGGACGTGATGCTGGTGCTGCTGATCGTCTTTATGGTGACGGCGCCGCTTTTGACTGTGGGCGTTCCCGTCGACTTGCCGCAAACCCAGGCGCGCAATATCGCCGAGCCGGTGGAGCCCCTCATCGTCTCGGTGCGCAGGGACGGCGAAGTCTACATCCAGGAGACCCCGGTGGAGATCGAGAACTTGGTCCCCAGACTCTTGGCGATCACGGAGAACAAGCCGGACACCCGCATCTATATCCGTGGTGACAAACGGTTGGAGTATGGGCGCGTCATGGAGGTTATGGGCACGGTCAATTCTGCGGGCTTCACCAAGGTGGCCTTGATCGCCGAACTGCCCCCTCCCCAACAGCAGAGCCGGGTGGAACAGTAAGCCGGAAGATGAGTGTGCCAAGCAGACGTCAGGCCGGACCGATGGTGGAAACGATCCCTATCGTCGAGGGTGAAGGGAGCGCGACGCGGCCGTGACCCTCATTGACAGCATATCCGAAGGCCCAATGCGCGGCGGCTACGCCTTTTCGGCGGCCCTGCACGTCGGGGTTCTGGCCGCTCTCGTCATTGGGCTTCCCTTCAGCACACCGCGTGAGGCGGTGATCGCGGTGCCCATGGATCTGGTGAGCTTGGACGACATTTCGCGCGAAGTTGCGGAAGCCAAGCCGGTGGTGCCGAGCGAGCCAGCCGCCGAGGAGCCCCTGCAGCAGGTCGAGCCGACGCCGCCGAAGCCGGTCACGGCACCCGAGCCGACGCCCACTTCGACCCGCGAGCCGACCCCTGCGCCGGAGCCCGAGCCCACACCCGAACCGGTGCAAGAGGCGGTGGAGGCCCAGGAACCGCCCCCGCCCCCGACCGAGCAGGCGGAGGAGCTCGAGCCGGCCCCAACCCAATCCGCCGAAGCGTTGCCTGAGACTCCACCCGCTCCGCCCTTGGAGCCGGAGCCCGAGGAGCCCGTGCTCGCTGAGGCGACGCCGCCGCCACCCAAGCCCAAGCCCGTGCAGGAAGCCGCCAAGCCTGTGGAGCCGCCCGAGCCGAAGGAGGAGGTTGCCGAGGAGGTCGAGCCCGAACCCGAGCCGGTCGAGGCGAAGCCCGAGCCCAAACCGAAAACCGACGCCCTGGCCTCCATCCTGAAGAACGTGGAGAAGCTGAAGGAGGCCGCGCCGCAGCCGAGCGCCACCCAGCAGGCCGAGGCGCGCACCGCCGCCGAGGCTCAGCCGAGGGCGCCGACGCTTTCGGACCGTCTGGAGGCAAGTCAGCTTGCCGCTTCGATCCAGCAGCAGATGAGCCGTTGCTGGCGTATCGATCCCGGCGTGCAGAACGCCGAGGATCTCGCTGTGCAGATTCGTGTCCGGCTCAATCCCGATGGCAGCGTGCGCGGCCAGCCGGAGTTCCAGGACCGCGGGCGGATCGCCGGCGACGCCCTCTACCGCAGCGCGGCGGAGAACGCGCGCCGGGCCATTCTGGAATGCCAGCCCTTTGACCTTCCCGCCCCGCGATACGATCTGTGGCAAGACATGATTTTGACGTTCAATCCCCGGGAGATGTTCTAGCGATGCCGACCTTCCCCTTCGCTCGCCTGTTTTCGGCCGTCGCCCTGCTTTTGCTGACGGTCCCCGTTGCCAAAGCGCAGTTGCAAGTCGATATCACGCGCGGCTTCGTCGAGCCCCTGCCGATCGCGGTGACCCCCTTCGACAGCAACGCGGCAGCGGAGCAGCAAGTCGGCCGCGACATCGCCGAGGTGATCTCCAACAATCTGGAGCGCTCCGGCCTCTTCCGCCCGGTCGATCCGCGCGCCTTCATTCAGGACCCGGCTTCCCTGCAAGCCGGGCCGAGGTTCGCCGATTGGCGTCTGATCAATGCCGAAGCCCTGGTCAGCGGTGCGGTCGAGATGCAGTCCGACGGGCGCCTGCGCGTGGAATTCCGCTTGTGGGACGTGCTGGCGGAGCAGCAAATGACGGGCCTGGCCTATGTCACCGCGCCGTCCAATTGGCGCCGCATCTCCCACATCATCTCCGACGCGATCTACAAGCGCCTGACAGGCGAGGAAGGTTATTTCGACACCCGAATCGTCTACATCGCCGAGAGCGGACCGCAAACCCGGCGGGTCAAGCGTTTGGCGATCATGGACCAGGACGGTGCCAACCACCGCTATCTGACCGACGGCAGCAACCTGGTGCTCACCCCGCGCTTCTCACCGACGACCCAGGAGATCACCTACATGGCCTATGGGGCCGATACGCCGCGGGTTTATCTCTTCAACCTCAATACCGGTCAGCAAGAAGTGCTCGGCGACTTCCCGGGCATGACCTTTGCGCCGCGCTTTTCGCCGGACGGGAACAAGGTCATCATGTCCATGGCGGAAGGCGGAAACTCCGACATCTACACCATGGATCTGAGGACTCGGAAGGTCGAGCGGCTGACCAACAGCCCCTCTATCGATACCTCGCCGTCCTATTCCCCCGACGGCCAGCAGATCGTTTTCAACTCCGATAGGGGGGGCAGTCAACAAATTTACGTGATGGACGCGGATGGGGGGAACGTGCGGCGGATCAGTTATGGCCAAGGCCGGTATGCCACGCCGGTCTGGTCACCCCGTGGTGATCTGGTCGCTTTCACACGAATGTTTCAAGGCACTTTCTACATCGGTGTGATGCGCCCGGACGGCAGCGGCGAGCGTATGTTGAGCAGCGGTTATTCGGTCGAAGGGCCAACCTGGGCGCCCAACGGACGCGTGCTGTCGTTCTTTCGCCAGGAGCGGGCCGATAGCCGTGGGCAAGCCAAGACCAGGCTCTTCACGATCGACCTCACGGGCTTCAACGAGCGGGAGGTCGGAACCCCCATCGATGCCTCGGATCCGGCTTGGTCTCCCTTGATCCCATAGGGTTAGCTCGCTATAGTCGCGGTCGCCCGTAGGGTGAGGCTAGCACGATACTTTCGACACCGGTTTCGGGGGCTGAACAGCCTCGGAAGACTAAAGCAACACTAGCTGGCTCGCGAATTGCGGCAGCTAGACTCAGGGGACCCACGACATGCGCTTCCAATTGCTGTCCATCGCCGCTGCCGCGGTGCTGTTGCTCGCGGCTTGCGAGTCCAAACCCGAAGAGTCGGGGGCCACGACAGGGGGTGGTGCGTCCACCGTTTCCTCGACCACCACGTCCACGATCGCCGGTCCGGTGGCGGGCAGCCAAGAGGATCTGGTCGCAACTGTCGGCGACCGCGTGTTCTTCGCGTTCGACCGGAGCGACATCAGCCCCGAGGCTCAGACCACAATCGAGGGTTTGGCCGCTTGGCTGAAGGCCAATCCAAGTGTTGTGATCACGGTCGAGGGGCATACCGACGAACGCGGCACTCGGGAGTACAACTTGGCTCTCGGCGAGCGCCGTGCGAATTCGGTGCGTGATTACTTGATGGCGCTAGGCATTGAGGGCACGCGCGTCGGCACGATCTCCTACGGTGAAGAGCGGCCGGCGGTGCTGGGCTCCAACGAACAGGCCTGGGCCCAAAACCGGCGCGCGGTCTTCGTCGTGCGCTAGGCATTCAGGCCGTTTATGGCGACAGGGGCGGTGGCGACACCGCCCCTTTCTTGTTGCCCACAGCGTCCGCGGGGTCGCGAGCGACTCTATCCCGCCCGTCCTCGCGTCTGGTCAGATGGCCTTATTTCTGCCAAGACTCTTGGGCAAACGATTCGCAAAGATACCACGCGTGAACACTTGAGTTCGAGGCGAAGATGAGACGCTTGCGCTTTGCTGCCTTTTTGGGCCGCCCCGCTTTCCCAACTCGCACCGCTTCGCGGCCCCTGGGCGTACTTGCCCTGGCGGCGGTTCTGGCCGGTTCGCTGCTCGAGGCATCTCCCGCGGCGGGGCAAACGGCCCAGCAGCAAGAGGTTGCGCCAACCACCGCCGCGCGGCTGGAGCTGCGCTTGTCCGCCCTGGAGAGCGAGATCCGGCGGCTGACGGGACAGGTCGAGGAACTGACCTACAAGCTTGACCAGGCGAACGCGCGCCTGGAGCGGATGGAAGGCGGGCAAGGTGTCGCTCCGAACACAGCCGGTGCCGGTGGCGCGAGTGCCTCCACACTTGGCTCGACCAGCGGGTTGGCCACCGCGACGCCAAGCCCCGCGCCGATCCAGCCGAGCAACAATTCGGCGTCGAACGCCGGCGGCGTCGCTCCCGGGCCAACCACGCTTGGCACGGTTTCCCAAGCCGACCTGGACGCGGTCAGAAGCGGCGCGGCCTCCGGTGGCGCCCAGCAACAAGCCGCCCTCCCCGCGTCCCCCGCCCCGAATGTGGCGCTGCAGGGCGATACGCCGCAGGAGCAGTACAACTATGCCTTCGGGCTGTTGCGCCAGGCGGACTACGCGCAGGCCGAGGGCGCGCTGCGGAGTTTCCTGGAAGCGCACCCGAACGATCCCTTGGCCGGAAACGCCAAGTATTGGCTCGGCGAAACCTATTATGTGCGCGGCGACTATCAGAATGCCGCCATTATTTTCGCCGAGGGATTCCAGCAATATCCGGACAGCGGCAAGGCGCCGGACAACCTGCTGAAGCTCGGCATGGCCCTGGGCAACCTCGGTGCCACGCAGGACGCGTGCGGAACGTTCTCCGAGCTCAAGAAACGCTATGCCAACGCGCCCGCGAATATCCTGCAGCGGGCGGAGCGGGAGCGCAGCCGCCTGGGCTGCTGAGCGCGTGCGCTTGCGCACGGCGGACTTCGCCCGGCTGATGGCGCAATTCGCGCCATTCGAGCCAAAACCGGTTCTGGCCTGCGGCGTCTCGGGAGGCTCCGATTCCTTTGCGCTTCTGCTGCTGCTCGATCACTGGGCGCGCGACCGGGGCGGGCGCGTCGAAGCGCTAACCGTGGATCACGGGCTGCGGCCGGGCAGCGCCGAAGAGGCCGCCGAGCTGGGTAGGCTCTGCGGGCAACGGGGCATCTCCCATAGCGTTTTGACGTGGCGCGGCGGGAAACCGTCCAGCGGCGTTCAGGCGGCGGCCCGGGAGGCGCGCTACCAGCTCATGCGCGCCTGGTGCGAGCGTCAAGGTGTCCTGCACCTCGCGCTTGCGCACCAGCGTGAAGATCAGGCCGAAACCTTTTTGTTGCGCTTGCGGGCCGGCAGCGGGCTCGACGGCCTAGCCGGTATGGCGGCGGCAAGCGAGACGGCGGAGCTTCGGGTGCTTCGGCCCCTGCTGGCGGTGCCGCGGGAGAGCTTGCGGGCCTTCCTTCGTGCGAGCGGGGTTGCTTGGTTCGAGGATCCAAGTAACAGCGATCCCGGCTTTGAGCGTGTACGCCTTCGGGCGGCTCTGCCGGAGCTGGCACGGGTTGGTCTGGATTCAGCAAAGCTGTGGGAAATCTGCCACGCTCTGGGGCGATTGCGCGCAGGCGTCGATCAAGCCTGCGCCGCCTTTCTGGCCCGGGCGGTCCGTTTGGACCCTTTGGGCTTCGCCTGGCTAGATCTTGAGGCATTCCGCGCGGTCCCGCCAGTCTTGGCCAAACGTGCCTTAAGCGCCATCCTGGTGACGGTTTCCGGCGCATCATATGGACCGGGTGGGCGATCGCTTGCCCGGCTCCACGCGGCGCTCGCCGGTGCGACGCAGCGCTCGGCCACCCTTTGTGGCTGCGAGGTTCGCGTCTTGGGCAAGCGCTGCCTGTTCTGGCGGGAGGTTTCGGCGATCAAGCCCGCACCGCTACCCATGCCGGGCGGCCGCGCCGTGCTCTGGGACGGCAGATTTTCATGCCGGCTGAGACAGCGCGGGGCGAGGGGCCGCTTCGAAGCGAGGCAGGCTTGGCTGGCGCCGCTTGGGACCCGACCGGGCACGCAACTGCGACAAGCGTGCAACGCCTTGCGCGAAAAATCGGTTCCCTTTGCGGCTTATGCGGGTTTACCGGCGATTCACCATCTTGACGGCATCTTAGCTGTGCCCCACTTGAGGTACTGGCGCGTAAGGGATTTAGAGGATAGCTTTTCCTGCGCGCTGCAACCTCGGGTGCCGTTGACTCGCCCACCTTTCGTGGTGACGGACCCGAGATTCAATTAACAGGTGGGTGGCGCTGAACAAATACGTTACTATGTCACGTGTATGAACCGCGCGCCGATCGAAGGATTTAGCCTTGAACTTCAGCCGTAACGCCGCCCTCTGGATTATCATAATCCTGCTCCTGTTCGCCCTGTTCAATTTGTTCCAGGGCGGCACGACGCGTGGCCCACAGCAGCAACTCGCCTACTCCGAGTTTATGGCGCAGGTCGATCAAGGCAGTGTCGAGGAAGTTACGATCCAAGGCCGGAATATTTCCGGTCGCCTTTCCGACGGACGGCAGTTCACCACCTACGCACCGGAAGACCCCAACTTGGTCGAGCGCTTGCGTGAGGCCGGAACCGAAATCAAGGCGGCGCCCGAAGAGTCGGTCAATCCGCTCCTGTCGATCCTGATTTCCTGGTTCCCGATGCTGCTGCTCATCGGGGTGTGGATTTTCTTCATGCGTCAGATGCAATCGGGCGGCGGCAAGGCCATGGGCTTCGGCAAGTCCAAGGCAAAGCTGCTGACCGAGAAGGCGGGCCGTGTCACCTTTGATGACGTGGCAGGCATCGACGAAGCCAAGCAGGAGCTTGAGGAGATCGTTGAGTTCCTGCGCGATCCGCAGAAGTTCCAGCGTCTGGGCGGCAAGATCCCCAAGGGCGTGCTCTTGGTCGGCCCTCCGGGTACCGGTAAGACCCTTCTGGCGCGCTCCATCGCGGGCGAGGCGAACGTGCCCTTCTTCACGATCTCCGGTTCGGACTTCGTGGAGATGTTCGTGGGCGTGGGCGCCAGCCGGGTGCGCGACATGTTCGAGCAGGGCAAGAAGAATGCGCCTTGCATTATCTTTATCGACGAGATCGACGCGGTGGGGCGCCACCGGGGCGCCGGTCTCGGCGGCGGCAACGACGAGCGCGAGCAGACTCTCAACCAGCTCCTGGTCGAGATGGACGGCTTCGAGGCGAACGAGGGCGTGATCCTGATCGCGGCGACGAACCGCCCGGACGTGCTGGACCCGGCGCTGCTGCGCCCGGGCCGTTTCGACCGTCAGGTGGTCGTGCCCAATCCGGACGTGCTGGGCCGCGAGAAGATCTTGCGCGTGCATATGCGCAAAGTGCCTTTGGCGCCGGACGTGGATCCCAAGATCATCGCCCGCGGCACGCCGGGCTTCTCCGGTGCGGATTTGGCCAATCTTGTGAACGAGGCGGCTTTGATTGCCGCGCGTGCGGGCAAGCGCGTTGTCACCATGTCCGACTTCGAGAATGCCAAGGACAAGGTTCTGATGGGTTCCGAGCGGCGCTCCATGGTGATGACCGAGGAGGAAAAGGCGCTGACCGCCTATCATGAGGCGGGGCACGCTTTGGTCGGAATCTATGTCGAGGGCAACGACCCCTTGCACAAGGTCACCATCATCCCGCGCGGCCGGGCCCTGGGCGTGACCATGAATTTGCCCGAGCGCGACCGCTATGGCTTCAAGAAGGCGGAGATCAACGCCAAGCTGGCGATGATGTTCGGCGGGCGCGCTGCGGAGGAAATCATCTACGGTGCCGAGAACGTCACCACCGGCGCCGGCAACGACATCCAGCAGGCAACCAATCTCGCCCGGCGCATGGTCACCGAGTGGGGGATGAGCGACAAGCTGGGGCCGCTGCGCTACAACGAGAACCAGGACGAGGTCTTCCTCGGCCACTCGATCGCCC
>JARFRB010000034.1 GCA_029287455.1 Pelagibius litoralis
TCGCGTTCCGGCGCGCCATGCGGCGGGCCATCGAGAATGCGCTGCGGTTCGGCGCACAGGGGATCAAGATCCGTTGTGCCGGCCGGTTGAACGGCGCCGAGATCGCGCGTTCCGAGTGGTACCAGCAGGGGCGTCTGCCGCTGCACACCCTCAAAGCCGATATCGATTATGGATTCGAGACCGCCTACACCACCTACGGCGTCATCGGCGTCAAGGTGTGGGTTTACCGCGGCGAGCGGCACCGTGCCCGCAAGCAACGCCCGCGTCTGTGAGGAGTCGTCATCATGTTGATGCCGAAAAAGGTCAAGTACAGGAAGCAGCAACGCGGGAAAAACCGCGGCATCGCCCTTCGTGGAGGCACCATCGCATTTGGTGACTACGGGTTGCAGGCGATCGAGCGGGGTTGGATCACAGCGCGTCAGATCGAGGCGGCCCGTATCGCCATGACCCGTCACGTCAAACGTGGCGGCAAGATCTGGATCCGGGTCTTCCCCGACAAGCCGGTGACCAAGAAGCCGCTGGAAACCCGCATGGGTAAGGGAAAGGGCGCCCCCGAGGAGTGGGTGGCCGTGATCAAACCGGCGCGGATTCTCTATGAGATGGAAGGCGTCGAGGAGCCCATCGCCCGCGAGGCCATGCGTCTCGCCGCGCACAAGCTCCCGATCCGGACGCGCTTTGTCACCAGAGGAGAGCGGCGATGAAAGCGACGACACTACGCGAGCGTTCGGCCGAGGAGCTGGCCAAGAACCTGACCGATCTCGAGGAGCAGCTGTTCAAGCTGAGATTCCAGAAATCGACGGGTCAGATCGAGAACCCCATCAAGATCCGAGAGGTCCGCAAGGACATCGCCCGGGTGCTCACCGTGATCAACGAGCGTCGGGTGAAGGAGAGTGCATGATGATCGAAGCCGCCAAGACGTCCCGCAAGACCACGAAGGTGGGCGTGGTTCTCTCCGCCGCCGCCGACAAGTCGGTGGTGGTGAAGGTCGAGAACTTCGTCATGCACCCGCTCTATCACCGTTTCATGCGCACCAGTTCCAAGTTCATGGCGCACGATGAAGAAAACAACTGCAACACCGGAGACCGGGTTCTCATTGAAGAGTGCCGTCCCTTGTCGCGCCGCAAGAAATGGCGCGTACGCAAGGTGATCGAGCGCGCGCAGTAGGCCGGGAGGATCGCAATGATTCAGATGGGAACCATGCTCAAGGTGGCCGATAATTCCGGCGCACGCAAGCTCCAGACGATCCGCCAGCTCGGCGGTTCGGCGGCGCCGCGGTATGCCGGGATCGGCGATGTGGTGGTCTGCTCGGTGAAGGAGGCCGCACCGGAGTCCGATATCAAGAAGGGCGCCGTGGTCAAGGCCGTGATCGTGCGGACCAAGGCCCGCAAACGGCGCCGCGACGGCTCCTACATCTCTTTTGACGAGAACGCCGCCGTCCTCATCAACACCGAGCGTGAGCCGGTGGGCACTCGCGTTTTCGGGCCGGTTGCGCGCGAGCTCAGGGAGCGGCGCTACATGAAGATCGTGTCGCTGGCGCCCGAGGTCCTCTAGGAGTCGATGATGAAGATCAGAAAAGGCGACAACGTCGAAGTCAAATCCGGCAAGGATGCCGGCAAAAAGGGGCGGGTCCTCCGCGTCGATCGCGATCGCGATCGCGTGGTGGTCGAGGGTGTGAACATGATCAAGCGTCATACCCGGCCCAACCCGCAGAAGAAGATCCAGGGTGGCATCGTCGAGCGCGAAGCGGCGATCCACGTATCCAATGTCATGGTGGTGTCCCCCGACAGCGGGCGGCCCACCCGAGTCGGCTACAAAGTTCTGGACGACGGGCGGAAGGTCCGTGTGTCCAAGGTCGACGGCGCGATTCTCGACCGTTAGGAGGGACGATGGCGCGCTTGCTCACTACCTATACCGAAGAGGTCTTTCCAACGCTCCAGAAGGAGTTTGGACTGACGAACCCCATGCAGGTGCCTCGGATCGAAAAGGTGACCTGCAATATCGGCGTCGGCGAGGCGTCGAGGAACGCCAAGCTCCTCGACGTGGCCGTCGAGCAGCTGACCAACATCACCGGTCAGAAGCCGCTGATCCGCAAGGCGAGACGGTCCATCGCGGCCTTCAAGCTGCGCGAAGGGATGCCGGTCGGCTGCAAGGTGACCCTCCGGCGTCAACGCATGTACGAGTTTCTCGAACGGCTCATCGCCATCGGGCTCCCACGCGTGCGAGATTTCCGTGGGACCTCACCGAGTGCTTTTGACGGGCGCGGCAACTACACGCTGGGCGTCAAGGACATCCTCATCTTCCCCGAGGTCGACTACCAGAAGATCGAGGGGACGCTCGGTATGAACATCACGATTACCACGTCGGCGCCCACCGATGACCAGGCCAGAGCCCTTCTCGCCGGTCTCGGCATGCCGTTCAGAGAGCGCTAGGAGGAAGACCGTGGCAAAGAAGTCGAGTATTGCCAAGAGCCTTCGCAAACCCAAGTTCAAGGTTCGCCAACGCAATCGCTGTCGTATCTGCGGCCGGCCCAGGGGTTACATGCGTAAGTTCCAGCTCTGCCGTGTGTGTTTCAGAAAGTTGGCCCTCGAGGGATTCCTCCCCGGGGTGACCAAGGCAAGCTGGTAAAGGGATTTCATCATGAGCATGACTGATCCTGTGTCCGATCTGCTGACGCGCATCAGGAACGCCACCTCGGTCCGCCACGACAGGATGGACGTTCCGGCGTCGAAGATGAAGCTGGAGATCGCGAAGATCCTCAAACAAGAGGGTTACATTCGCACCTTCAAGATGATCGAGGAGGGTCCGCAGGGAACCATCCGCCTCTATCTCAAATACGCCGACGACGGCGAACCGGTGATCCACGGCCTCCGCCGGGTGTCCCGGCCGGGCCGCCGCGTCTACCGCGGCGCCGGCGAGCTGGACAAGGTCCGCAACGGCCTCGGCGTCGCAGTGATCTCCACCAACCGCGGGGTCGTGACCGACGAGCAGGCGCGTGGCCTGCAGGTCGGTGGCGAAGTCCTGTGTGAAATCTGGTAGGGGGAGACCATGTCACGGATTGGAAAGAAACCGATCGAGATTCCGCAGGGTGTGGAGATCAAGATCGACGGCAACGTGGTCCACGTCAAGGGACCGAAGGGCACGCTCGACGTGAGCCTCATGGCGGGCATCACCGGAGAAGTGGCCGACGGTAACCTCACTCTGGGCCGGGCCGATGACGAGAACAGGACGCGCGCCTTCCACGGGCTCGCACGCTCCCTCGTCTTCAACGCGGTCACCGGAGTGTCGACGGGCTGGTCCAAGTCGCTGGACATCATCGGCATCGGCTACCGTGCCGAGGTCCAGGGCAGCGCCGTGGTCTTCAATCTCGGCTACTCCCACCCCATCAACTACGAAATTCCCAAGGGCATCAGCATCGATGTCGACGGCAAGGCCAACCGGGTCACCGTGCACGGTATCGACCGTCAGCAGGTGGGTCAGGTGGCCGCCGAGATCCGCCGGCTGCGGCCGCCCGAGCCCTACAAGGGCAAGGGTGTGCGCTACGCCGACGAGCGGGTCCGGACCAAGGCCGGAAAACAGGGAGCGACAGCATGAGCCGGATCACAGATCGCAAACAGCGCCGCAACAAGATCAAGCGCCGGTCCCGCCACCAGGTGCGGGGGACCGCCGGCCGGCCGCGGCTCGCGGTGTACCGCAGCCTGCGCCATCTCTATGCCCAGGTCATCGACGACGAAAAGGGCGTCACCATCGCCTCCGTCTCGACCCTGGACAAGGCGTCGGCCGGGGATCTCTCTTCGACAGGTGGACGGGAAGCGGGCAAGCGGGTCGGCGAGCTCATCGCCGAGCGCGCCAAGAGCCAGGGGGTCGAGACCGTGGTCTTTGACCGCAGCGGCTTCCAATATCACGGAGTGATCCGTGCCATCGCCGACGGCGCCCGCGAAGCGGGCCTGAAGTTCTAGGGGCACAGACCATGATGAACCGAGAGCGTGAAAGCGAATTCGCCGAGACAGTCGTCCACATCAACCGAGTTGCCAAGGTTGTCAAGGGCGGCAAGAACTTTTCCTTCTCGGCGGTAGTGGTCGCCGGGGACGGAGCCGGCCGCGTCGGGTACGGAACCGGGAAAGCCCGCGAGGTGCCGCCGGCCATCCAGAAGGCGTCCGAACAGGCGCGGAAGGAAATGGTCAAGGTGCCCCTTGTCGGCGGTACCGTGCCGCACAAGATCTGGGGTCGTTGGGGCGCCACCAAGGTGCTGCTCCGCCCGGCCTCTCCGGGTACCGGAG
>JARFRB010000075.1 GCA_029287455.1 Pelagibius litoralis
CTGCAGCACCTCGCGCGCCTTCGGGCCAGAGAGCGAGAAGCCGACCATCGCGTCCGAGATGTCGCGCACCGTCACCCCGTCGTCCATGTGGTCGTCGAACCAGCGCATATGCCAGGCGCGCAGGAAATAGGACCCCATGATCCACCATGTCCCGGCGCCCCAGTTCAGGACCGTCAGGTCGCCCTTCAGCCTGCCCTCGGGGGAGAGCATCGGCGCCAGGCGCACCCGGCCCTCGCCCGGCAGGCGCGAGGCCATGATCCGGTCGAGCCAGGCCTCGGCGCCCGGCCCGGAGACGAGATACTTTCCGAAATTGTGAATCTCGTTAATGCCCACGGCCGTGCGCACGGCGTTGCATTCCTCGGCGACCCGCTCGAAGGCGTTGGAGCGGCGGAAGGAGGGGATCTCAAAGGCTTCCTCGTCGCTTCCGGCGAAGTAATTGACGTGCTCCAAGCCATAGCCCTGGCCGAAGACGGCGTTGCGGTCGCGCCAAAATCCGTAGGCCGGGGTGGTGTTCAGCGGCCGGCCCACTGGCAGTTCCTCGTTGGGGTAGGAGACCGCGAAACGGCGCTGGTAGTTCTCGGTGACCTTGACGCGGGTGTAGGCGCGCGTGCACCAGTCGCCGAAGCGCGCCACGTCCATGGCGAAAACGTCGCGGCCCGGTTCCCCCTCGATCATCCATTCCGCCAGCGTCAGGCCGACGCCGCCACCCTGGCTGAAGCCCGCCATAACCGCGCAGGCGGACCAGAAATTCCGCAAGCCCGGCACCGGCCCGACCAGTGGATTGCCGTCCGGCGCGAAGGTGAAGGGCCCGTTGATGACCTGCTTGATGCCGGCCTTGGCCAGGCAGGGATAGCGCCTGTAGGCGTATTCCAAGGGCTCGGCGATGCGGTCGAGGTTGTCGGGCAGAAGCTCGTGGCCGAAGTCCCAGGGCGTGCCGTCCACGGCCCAGGGATCGCAGTCTTGCTCGTAGATGCCGATGACCAGGCCCCGGCCTTCCTGGCGCAGATAGCTTTCGCCGGTGGGGTCCATAACGTGGGGCAGCTCGGTCTCGCGCTCGTGGACCTCCGGGATATCGTCGGTCACCAGATATTGGTGCTCCATGGGATGCAACGGCAGGAAGACCCCCACCATTTCGCCGACTTCCCGCGCCCAAAGCCCGGCGGCGTTCACCACGTGCTCGGCGACGATGGTGCCTTGCTCCGTCGCCACGTCCCAGCTGCCGTCCGGCCGGGGCGTCAAGGCGTTGACCGGGTTACGTAGGTAAATCTCCGCGCCTTGGGACCGGGCCGCCCGGGCATAGGCCTGGGTGGTGCCGGAGGGATCCAGGTGCCCGTCAAGCGGATCGTAGAGCGCGCCGATGACGCCCTCGGTGTTGGTGATCGGCGACAGCTTGGCGATTTCCTCGGGTCCGACGATCTCGGTCTCCAGCCCCATGTAGCGGTGCTTGGCCCGCTCGGCCTTCAGGAAGTCCATCCGCTCCGGCGTGGTGGCAAGTGTGACGCCGCCCACGTGATGCAGGCCGCAGGATTGACCCGATATCTCCTCCAGCTCCTTGTAGAGGCGGATGGTGTAGCCTTGCAGCGCCGCCATGTTGGTATCGGCGTTGAGAGTGTGGAAGCCACCGGCCGCGTGCCAGGTCGATCCCGACGTCAGCTCCGACCGCTCGATCAGGACAACGTCTTTCCAGCCGAGCTTGGTGAGGTGGTAGAGCACGCTGCATCCAACAACGCCGCCCCCGATGACGGCGACCTGCACATGGGACTTCATGGCCGCTCTCTCCTTTGGTCTAGCCGAGCACCGAGAAGCTCGAGTTTTCGTTGATGTGCCGGTTGCGCGAGTAGAAGCCCAGGCTCACGGTCCGGTCGATGTGCTTCAAATGGAAGTGGACAGGCTCGTTGTCATGGTCACGGCCGTTCTCGCACGCCTCGATCAACTCGGCCATCAGCTCGCCGGAAATCGGGGCGTTCTTGAATTGGTTCCCGCTGGTGCCGACCGCCATGTAAAAGCCGGGTAAGTCCGACTTGTCGTAGATCGGGATCCAGTCGTCGGTCACGTCGTAGAGCTCGACCACGCCCTTCATCTTGCTTGGGATGCCGAGCGAGGGAATGCGCTGGGCCGCCCGCATGGCCAGGATGCGGTTTTGCTCGGTGAAGTCCCGGTTGTAGTCGTCGGGATCGACCCATTCGCGCGCGTCGCACTCCGGGTCTTCCGAACCGATCAGAATGTGATTGCCGTGTTCCGGGCGCAGGTAAGCGGCGGTGTCGTTATCCGAGACCACGACACCGTCGCGCTCGAAATCGTAGCCCGACGGCGACGGCACATGAGAGACCTCGTGGCGCAGGGCCCGCGTCTTGATCCGCATGGTTTCCTCGACACCCGCCAGACGGTTGACTTTAGCCGAATGCGGACCCGCCACGTTGACGACCACCGGTGCGGCGAGGACGTCGCCCCCGGCCAGCTTTACGCCCGCCACCCGGCCGCCGGCGGTCAAGATCTCCTGGACCGTGGCATTGAACAGAAAGCGGGCGCCGGCGGCTTCTGCAGCGCGCTGAAGATTGTGGGCGGAGAGCTGCGGATCGGTCACGTAGCCGCCGCGCGGAAAAAACACCGCGCCATCCAGGGTCCGTCCGTTCGCTTCGCCGAAGCCGGGGTCCTCCGGCAGCTTCGGTGGCGCGAAGGATTGCAGGGTCATCATCGGCAGTCGCCGCTCGATCTCTTCCGGGCCCCAGTCCTCGAATGGGCAGCCGATTTCCCGCATGATCGACTTCACCGGCTCCAGAAATTGGTTCCCTTCCGTTTTGAACACCATGGCGCCGCAGTCGATGTAACGGGCCAGGCCCCGCTCGTCCTTCGCCCCCAGGAAGTTTTCCCAATCCTTCCAATAGAAATGCGATTCGTAGGCGATGGCGGAGCCTTCTACCGTGGAATAATAGGGCCGGATGATGGCGCAAGATCCCGAGGTCGAGCCGTATCCGGCCGCCGGGAGGCGGTCCACGGAGGCGACCTTGAAGCCCTTGCGTGCGAGTGCTAGCGCTGTTGCCGCGCCAATCACGCCCGCGCCGATGACAATGGCGTCGAAAGTTTCGCTCATGCTGTTTTATCCATGCCTGCGACGTAGCGTTGGCGGCCGATCTTACAGGCCGGCTAGCCGAACTGATCGTTCCCGAAAGACCTGACTATCGCAAGAGCGACTCGATCCAAGCGGCCGCCCGCAGGGTGCGAGGGTCCGAGAGGTAGGGCCCTACCACCTGTATCCCGATTGGGAGGCCTTTGGGCCCGGTCAAGCCTGGCAAGCTGATGCAAGGGACGCCCAGCAAGGTCCAAATTCTGTTGAAGGCGGGGTTCCCCGTGGCGTCCAAACCTTCCGGCGCTTCGCCCGGCGCGCTCAGGGTGATCAAGATATCCACTTCGGAGAAGACCTCGGCAAGCTGCCGCCGGCAGTGAGCCGCCAGGACCCGGGCGGCGTCGTAATGGTCGGCGGAGATCGCTCGGCCGTCGCGCAGCTGCTTCGACAGCACGGGGCTAAGGTCGTCCCCCCGGGTGCTCCACTCGAAGAAGAAGCTCGTTGAGCCCTCCTTGGCTTGGATCGTCGCTTGCGCCTGGGGCAGGCCGTCGAAGTCCTTGGGGAGTGCGATTTCGCCCGGGTTGCCCAGTAGGCGCGCCGCTTCGGCGAGGGCGCTGTCGCCGTCGGGCTGGACCTCGGGCCAGGTCGGGCCCTTGCAGATTTTGATCCTCGGCGCGTCTTCGGGCGCGGCGGCGTCCTCCAGGTCGCGGTCCGCCAGTACCGAAGCGAAGAGGGCCGCGTCCGCGACGGAACGGCTGAAGACCCCACAGGTGTCCAGGGAGTGCGAAAATGGCTTCACGCCGGTCAGGTTGATCAGGCCGTAGGAGGGCTTGTAGCCCACCACGCCGCAGAAGGATGCCGGCCGGATGATCGAGCCCGCGGTCTGAGTGCCGATGGCCAAGGGGACCATACCCGAGCCGACCGCGGCCGCCGATCCGCTGGAGGAACCGCCGGGTGTGTGCTTGGAGTTATGGGGATTTGTCGTCTTACCGGGGTGGAAGAAAGCGAACTCCGTCGTTACGGTCTTCCCGACGACGGCGCCGCCGGCCGACCGCGTCAAAGCCACCGTGGCGCAATCCCAGGCTGGGCGATGGCCGGCATAGATAGGCGACCCGTAGCTTGTGGGCATGTCCGCGGTGTCGAAAATGTCCTTCACGGCTATCGGCAGGCCATGCAGGCGGCCCTTGTGCCCTCCGGCGTCAAGGGCGCGGGCTGTCGCGAGAGCTTGCTCGGGGTCGAGGTGGCGCCAGGCACGAACCTCCGCCTCTCGCTCGGCGATCCGCTCGAGAGTCGAGCGCATCAATCCTTCGGCGGTGATTTCGCCGCTTTCTACCTTGCGCGCCGCCTCGCATGCGCCAAGTTGCCAAGCCTTCTCCATGCGCCTCCCCCTTCCGTTCCTCGGCATTATAGGCTAACGGCCTTCGGTGCGTTCCGCTGACGCTCCCTAGACGAATTTTGGACAGCATACCCCCATTGTGTTCGCTCCGACTGCACTTGGGGTGAACTTTGCGCAAAGGGGTGACACAAACTGGCAGGGGTACCCTTTCGGCGCGATTTCTACAGAGCGCGAACCCTGCTTCCTATTTCCCTCGTATTCGGGGGAGATGAAGAGAATGGCATCACCTTGGAAGCGGCTTTTGCGCGATGATTCAGGGATTACAGCAATCGAGTACGCCCTGATTGCCGCGATAATGTCAGGCGTGCTGGTCGTCGTGGCCTTCGCGCTTGGCGAGAGTATGCGCGATTTTCTGTACGACCTAATCAACCTTCTGCCCTAGCCTGGGAACCCGGAGGCACGGGCTATTGTGCGCGAGCCGGTGGCTTTCCGCCTTGGCTGAGGCCCGCCATCTGCCTAGTCTGCAAGGGCGCCGAGAGATTCGCCCGGCGTCCTTGGGAGCGCTGCATCGTGCCAGGACCCGGATCAGACACCCCGCAAGAGGCTCACGCGAGTTCACCGTTGAACGGGCTGCGGGCTTTTTCGGTTTATCCCATCGCCTATCGCCCGAACCCCCACGCCGTTTCAAAAGCTGCCTACGGTCAGCGCCAGGAGGCCGTGCTGGATGGCGTGGGGGCAGAAGCCGCCCAACAAGAGATTGTGGCTTGGCCTGATTACCGCCAGACACCCTTGCTCGGCCTGGACTCGCTGGCGCGCGGGGCCGGGCGCGCGCGGCGCTGGTGCATGGACGCGTGGGCGCGCGTGGGCGGTGGGAGCTTCGATGCGGGGGGGGGGGGTGGTGCGGTTTGGGGGCGAGTGTAGG
>JARFRB010000094.1 GCA_029287455.1 Pelagibius litoralis
CGGCGCCATGATATGCGCCTTGGCTGAGGGCGGGATCGAGAACTTCAACTTCCGCAGCGACCGGATCAAAAATCCCAAATCCACCGCGCGCTTCATCGGCAAGCTCGACGGCAGCGGACGGATTCCGGCGGAAGACACCTATTACAAGGACCTCGACCTCGACGATAGCGCGGAGGTCTTGCCCGACGTGGCCTTCGAGTTCCGTGGGGTCATGGCCTTGGGGTTCCGCCAGTTTCCTAACGATTGGTGGCCGGCGACCCGGCTCTACACCCTCAACTACAAAAGTGACGAGGACCGGCGGCAATGGCACAACGCCACGCCAATCTCCGTCAAGCTGGCCCGCCGCCGGCAGCGCAACGGCGAAGGCCTGACAGAGGACCTGGTCATCGACGAAGCGCGCTGTTCGCCTGAACAAGGGGAAAAATCCGTGCGCAATGCCCTTACGCTGAAACTCCAAACGCTCGACGACAGCGAAGGCTATTGGTTGGATACCGGCATTCTCAGGCGCAGCTAAGGACGGGGGAGCCGAGGCATGGAAAACGAAACCCTGGCGCAAGCCGCAAGCGATCTCGCCACCGCCGCTGCCAATGCCAGAAACTGGGTCCACGAAACCGCGCCGGAATCCATCCGGGTGGCCAGTGAAGCCGCTTCCTTGATCGACGTCTGCCGGCGCGTGGAAAACGCCTCCCGCAAGCTTCACAACGCGGCCAGCCGGAGAATGTGCATCGGGGTTTTCGGGCCGAGCCAGGCGGGAAAGTCCTATCTCGTTTCGCGCCTCTGCAAGAAGCCGACCGACGAGGATGGGCCCGACGAGCGTTTGATCGCGGACGTCGGCGGGCGCGACATGGACTTCCTGCGCGAGATCAATCCGCCCGGCGACAAGGAGTCCACCGGCCTCGTCACCCGGTTCTCAAAGGTCCCTCAGGAAACGCCTGATGGCTATCCGATTTCGCTCCGGCTGTTGTCGGAGAGCGATCTCGTGAAGATCTTCGCAAACAGTTACCTCTCGGATTTCGATCCCAACAATCTAGAGCTGGATCCCCCTGCCCCAGGCTCTGACGAGACCCACGCGATCCTAGCGGAACTGCGCCAGGCGCCGCTCGCCCCGAAACCCGCGGAGCACCTGGGCGAACTGGCGATCCACGAACTGAAGGAATACTTCGCCAATAACTTCAAGAGCCGCCTGCCCTTCCTGGAGCCCTGCGGCTATTGGGAGTTCGCCTTCGCGCAAGCGGCGCGCCTGTCGCTGGCAGATCGCGCGAAGCTGTTCCGCGTCCTCTGGGGCGGAATCGAGGAGTTTACCGACCTCTACTTGAAGCTTGCCGAGGCGCTGGACAAGCTGGGGCACGCACAGGAAGCCTTCGCCGCCATCGAGGCGCTAACGCCTCGGGAGAAAAGCATCATCGACGTTGACCGGATCAAGCTCGACCTGGGCACGGAAGCGGACGACAACGACCTCTTGCCGGTGCGTGGAGAGAACGGCGTGGAGGCCCGCCTGCCCCGTGCGGTGCTTTGCGCGCTCGTGGCGGAATTGCGCATCACCATGCGCAACGAAACCTGGCCGCTGTTCGATCAGACGGATCTGCTCGACTTTCCGGGCGCGCGTTCGCGCGAGAAGTACCGGAACATGCGCGAGAAGGTGGAGAGCGAGAGCGATCTCGCCCGTCGCCCAAGAGAGCTCTTCATTCGCGGCAAGGTCGCCGTTCTCTTCCAGCGCTATTCGGAGGAGCGGGAACTGACGTCCATGCTGCTCTGCATGGCGGGCAGCAACGCCGAAGTGAAGGATTTGGGCATTCTGGTGCGCGACTGGATCCATTCCACCCACGGCGATACGCCAGAGGAAAGATCTAGGCAGCGCAATGCCTTGTTCTTCATTCTTACGAAATCAGATGCCGAATTCATCACCAAGGAAGGCGAGGACGAAGCCTCCCGAAGGGCTAAGTGGCACCGTCGCATCTATGCCTCCATGATCGAGCTTTACGAGCGCGACGGCTGGCTCAACGACTGGGATGGCGAGCCGTTCCGCAACACCCTCTGGCTCCGGAACCCCGGTATCGAGCAAAAGCACCTCGTCGCCTACCGCATGGAGGAGCGAGATGGGAGCAAGAAGCGGGCCGAGCCCCTGTTCGAGGTCGATTACGCACCGGATATCAAGGGGCGCTTGGCCGACATCGAGAAGGACTTCCTGAGCGACGAGGCGGTGGTGCGCTACTTCAAGGACCCCAAGAAAGCCTTCGACGCCCTGCTCGCCCTCAACGACGGCGGTGTGGCCTACATCGTCGAGGAAGTGACGGAGGTTTGCGACCCGAAGATCAAGACGGAGCAGGTGCGCGGCCGACTGCTGCGGCAATCACGGGTGTTTCTGGAGCGCTTCGACGGGTTTTACGATGCCGGTGCCTCGGCGTCGCGCGAGGAGAAGTTGGCCCAGGCCCGCGCTGCGGCGGAGGACGTGGGCCGGGCCCTTGCGGGAGCGGCCCTGCGCCCCTTTGGACGCTTGCTCGACGAAATCTCCGCAAAGGAGACGGAGCTGCGGGATATCTACCTGACCGTGGCCCACATGGAAGAGGATGAGCAGGAAACCGCATCCCCGCCCGCGACCGCCGCCGCGGCAAGCATCTTCGACGACCTGGATGGTTCCGAGACCGCAAGCCATTCCGCGCCGAAGCGCCGTGACCGGCCGGAGCTTTTCGCCGAGCGGGCAGTGCAGTCCTGGGTCTTCCAGGTCCGCTCCTTCGCGGCGGACGAAACCCACCCCGTACGGCGCGACTTCAGCGGCGATTCCGCGAATTTGCTGGCGCAGGAGCTGATCAGCGCCGCCCACCGCCTGGGCGTTACCGAGGCGATCTCGACGGCCGTGCGCGGCGAGGCGGCCATCGCCTCTGCGGATTGGGAAGGTGCAGCCGAGCTTTCCGCCTGCATCGCCGGCAACCAGATCAATACCGTGGTAGCGACCCTGGGCTACGCCGACGCGCCGGAGGCGGAGCGCCCGCAAGTTCCGCCCCTGCCCCAAGACGCGCGGCGGCGGGCATTCGCGCCGCCTGAAAGCTTCGAAAGCCTGCCGGAGTTGGGCGAAAAGCCCAGACCAATCGCACGGGAATTCGTGCAGGATTGGCTAGCCGCCTTTGTGCAGCTTACGATCGACAATATGGGCTACTCCGAGGGCCGGGAGATCAGCGAAGCGCGGAACGCGGAGCTCGGACGGCTCATCGAGCAGGCAAGAGTCGAGCGGCGCTTCGCCCTTGGCGATTAACGGCATCACTCCCAATCGAGGCGCGGCGCAAGAGCGAGAGAATGCTGAAAATCGAAGCCAAGCAGGACCTCAAAGTCGATGAAAACGGCTGGTGTCGGATGTTCATCGAGGGTTTGTCCTTCACCGCCGCGGAACCGGTGGAGCTCTCTATCAAGCGTGCCGGTGCCGCCACACCCTATCTGGGCGAGCGGGGCTGGCAGGCCAGCGAAGCCTGGCTGCTGTTCGACGACACCGCCTTGGAGGGAGAAACCCTGGTGCTGCGGGTTGGCCCCAGGCACACCCTGCCCCTAAGCGAAGTGACCACCGTGGAAATCCGCGTTCGCATGCTCGGCGAAGCGGCGCGGCTGGAGAACCGCTCTCGGCTTGCCTGGCCGCGAATTGTCTTGCCGGTAACAAACCCCTTCCAGGACGAAGAGCCGGTAGCGGCTCCGCCACCTCCGCCCCCGGACCCAGAACCGGAACCGGAGCCCGTGACGGAGCTGGCCGAAGAGCCTCTTCCCGAAGCCGCTCCCGCGGCAGCCGAAGCGGCTCAAACCGAACCGGAACGATCCAAGAAGCTCTGGCTGATCCTAGCCCTCGGCTTGATCGCAGCCGTGGTCGTAACTGGGCTCGTGGCGTTCCTCGCCGACGAGGACCCTGCGCTGGAAGAGCCGATCACAGAGGTGGAACCGGTGGCGCCCCCGCCACCAACGCAGGATAGGACTTACGACGAGGCGCAGGTGCGGAGTTTCCTGGCCGCCGAACCCAAGCCCTCCGATACCCTCGCGGAAGCCGAAGCATATCTCGAGGCGGGTCATCCGGACCTGGCGCTCTTGCTTTACCGCAATGCCGACCGTCAAGGCGAAGCGGCGGCCTCCGTCGCGATCGGGCGCATGTACGATCCCAGTACCTTCGACTCGCAAACCAGCGCCTTCCCCTCGCCAAACGCCGATCAAGCCGCCACTTACTATCTCTAGGCGGCGGAAACCGGTGACGCCGATGCGCAGTTCCTGCTGGGCAAGCTGATGGTGAAGGGCGCCACCAGCGGCCCCGGCGACGCCGAGGCGGGAGTTGTCGGGCGACAGAGGGCCGCCGAGCAGGGGAACGAAGACGCAAAACAGATGCTCGCGACATTGAATTAGAGCACGAACCAAGGAGGCCATCGTAGAAATCCCCGCCCCGGAGACCGCTCGAACTATCGTTCTGTCTTGCGCTCGGCCTCTTCGCGATGATGACGAGCGTCATCGCGGCAGCCCAAACAACAGCGCAAACCACTGCCCAATCCACTGGGCAATCCACTGGGCGAACGCCCATGCTGATGGAA
>JARFRB010000108.1 GCA_029287455.1 Pelagibius litoralis
GCCGACGTCACCTCGCGCCTGATCGTCAACCGGGCCGCCTTGAAGACCCGCGCCGAGCAGCTCGGCGGCCTGATAGAGCGCTTCCGGGAGGTCGCCCATGCCGCTTGAGCTGGACCTGAGCGATCCTAATTTCGAGGCTGCCTTCGCCGCCTTTCTGGAGGCAGGCCGGGAACAGGCGGAGGACGTGGACCGGGCCGTCGCCGAGATCCTCGCCGCTGTGCGGAAGGAAGGGGACACGGCCGTGCTGCGCTACACCGAGCGCTTTGACCGCCTGGCCCTGACGCCCGAGACCCTGCGCCTGCCCGAGTCCGCGCTGACCGAGGCCGAGGCCGCCTGCGACGCGCAAACACTTGCCGCCCTGCGCCTGGCGGCCGAGCGCATCGAGGATTTTCACCGCCGTCAACTGCCCGAGGGTCTGGACTACCGCGACTCCGCCGGCATCCGCTTGGGCCACCGCTGGACGGCGGTGGCGGCAGCGGGGCTTTATGTGCCCGGCGGCACGGCGGCCTATCCATCGTCGGTGCTGATGAACGCGCTGCCCGCCAAGGTCGCGGGCGTGGAGCGGGTGGCCATGGTGGTTCCCACACCCGATGGCGCGGTCAATCCCCTGGTGCTGGCCGCCGCGCGCATCGCCGGGATCGAGGAGCTTTACCGCATTGGCGGGGCTCAGGCCGTGGGGGCGCTGGCCTTTGGCACCCGGACCATCCCGGCGGTGGACAAGATCGTCGGCCCCGGCAACGCCTATGTGGCCGCCGCCAAGCGCCAGGTCTTCGGCCGGGTGGGCATCGATACCATCGCCGGCCCCTCGGAGATCCTGGTGGTGGCCGACGCCGCCAACGACCCCGCCTGGATCGCCGCCGACCTCTTGAGCCAGGCCGAGCACGACACCTCCGCCCAGTCGGTGCTGATCACCGACGACGCGGACTTTGCTCAGGAGGTAGGGCGCTGGATCGACCGCCACCTGCAAAGCCTGCCCCGGGTGGAGATCGCGGCGGCGAGCTGGAAGGCTCACGGCGCCGTCATCTTGGTGGAGAGCCTGGCCCAGGCCCCCGCGCTGATCGACCGCATCGCGCCGGAGCATCTGGAACTGGCCGTGGCCGAGCCCGAGGCCCTGGCCGCCGAGATCCGCAACGCCGGTGCGATCTTCCTGGGCCGCCATACGCCCGAGGCCATCGGCGACTACCTGGCCGGCCCCAACCACGTGCTGCCGACCTCCCGCGCCGCGCGCTTTTCCTCCGGGCTGTCGGTGCTGGACTTCATGAAGCGCTCCTCCCTGATCGGCTGTGACCCGGAAGGCCTCGCCGAGGTCGGCCCTGCCGCCGTGGCGCTCGCCCGGGCGGAAGGGCTGGACGCCCACGCGCTCTCCGTGGCGATCCGCCTCGATCGGGAAGGAGACTAGCCCCATGCCCGACTCCCACCTCGTCAACATCCATCTGGACGAAAAGGCGGTGGTGCGCCGCGCCGCCGACGTTGAGCACGAGCGGGCGGTGGCCATCTACGACCTTCTGGAAAGCAACGTCTTCAAGCCCATCGGGGACTACACCGGCCCCTACAGCCTGCGCCTGAGGGCCGAGGAGAACCGCCTGCAGTTCAACATCTTCGACGCCGAGGACACGCGCCGCCTGGGCAGCGTCGCTTTGCCGCTGGCTCCCTTCCGGCGCATTGTGAAGGACTACTTCACGGTCTGCGAAAGCTATTTCGAGGCCATCAAGACTGCCAGCCCCTCGCGCATCGAAGCCATCGACATGGGCCGCCGGGGCCTGCACGACGAAGGGGCCGCCCTGCTGCGCGAGCGCCTGGACGGCAAGATCGAGGTGGATGAGAACACCGCGCGGCGCCTCTTCACCCTGCTCTGCGTCTTGCACATCCGCGGGTGAGGGGAGGCTGGTGATGCTCCAACGGCGCCCGCCCGCGGCTTTTTCCGGAATAGGCTTGGTCCGCCCGACCGGCACCGGCCCGCTCCCCCACCCGGCCACCCACGAGCGTATCCTGGATGGGTGGCCGGGTGGGGGAGCGGGCCGGTGCCGCTTTTGTGCGAGACGCAAACCCCGCCCGGGTGAGGGCGCGAGGTTTCGCGAGAACCTGGGCCGGTACCGGGCAAGCGGAGCGAGCCCCTTGCCCAACACCTCCTAGAGGGAGCGCGCGACCATGCAGGGCCTGCCCGACGCCGTTCTCTTCGCCTGTAGCGAGAACGCCGTGCGCTCGCCCATGGCCGAGGGCATCCTGAAGTACCTGATGGGTCACCGCATCTATGTGGATTCCGCCGGCGTGCGCGCCAACAAGGAGGTGGACGGCTTCGCCATCGCGGTGATGGAGGAGGTGGGCATCGACATCTCTCGCCATAACGGCAAGTCCTTCGACGATCTGGAGGACACTTCCTTCGACCTCATCATCTCCCTCTCGCCCGAGGCCCAGCACGCCGCCGTGGAACTGACGCGCACCATGGCCTGCGACGTGGAATTCTGGAACACCTTCGACCCCTCCATCATCGACGGCCCCCGCGAAACCCGCCTCGCCGCCTACCGCCAAGTCCGCGACCAACTCATGACCCGGATCAAACACCGCTTCCCGGCCGACCTGAAGCCGAATGTGTGAGGGGGAGAAAGTAAAGCGAGTTTAGGCAATTCAATAGATTTATATTAGCAATCTTTGTATATTGTCTTCTTATGCCATCATTAATATTATGAACTTGCCTATTTTTTTCTGGATTGTTTTGAGCGATTTCCCAAACTAAGTCATTCATCGTTCTCATTGCAGATAGGGCTTTAATTAAAACATAACAAGAAAAAGTTAAGCAAAATCCAAATATAATTTTATGAATTATCGCAGAAAAATCAAACAAAACTGTCACAAGGCCGATGCCGCTTGTTCCGGCAGATGTTATCAATACCACTTGTGCCAAATCAACAAAAAATAAATGATCTAAAAGTAAATTATTTCGAATTAAGAATGCGGAAAACCACCCTGTGTTCAATATTTCATAAATTTTTGAAAATGCCACCCATCCAAGGGCAAGTAATAGGCCATCGAACGCGAGAAAGCCGGCGTGCACGGTTATGGCTGCGCCCCAGCGTTCATTGGCCCAAAAGACCTGTGGCATGAATATTGCCGATAGTATTCCTACCACCATACAAGCAAAAAAATGGTAAGGTATAGAACGAAGAAACCCTCGGCGATCTAAGCTATCGCCTCCTGCCCTCAACAATGAAGCAAAAAACTCTGGTCGCGAATCCATTCTTAGCCGCCATAGAACCGCCGAAGTGCGAGAGCAACTCGCCACTCGAGTCGATTGCTATCGGCGGCAGGCGGATCAGGGTCGAACAGGACTCTAACAAATTGCTCCCTTTTTTGCTCTTCTAGGTTCTTCTCGCGATTGTCGTGGAATCGGGGCTTTGGAACATGAGCTGAATGGCCATCTGGAGTCTTGCCTCGGAAACCTCGTTGGCCATAGCCAACTGATGATAGATCATTCGCTTCTTCAATACTTCCACCGTTCTGATGCAGAGATTGCCCTTTCGGCGGAGTGACTTTCCCTGTCTCGCGTATTATATTCTCCTTCTTGATTGCATCGGATCGTCGATTAGCCAAGTCGCTTGCAGTGATGGGATTAAGGGGAGCTATTATATACGAATACTCGGATATTTCCCATTTCGAAAGCCAACGCTGGATATCATCTGCATTGCCATGGTGAACGGTCAAAGTCCCGCCTTCATCACCTAGCAATCGCAAGATTGTCTTAAAGGCTCCTAGTGCCTGGCGGGCTGTGATGCGCTCGTCGCTGGAGCGATCTTCGAGAGCCATCGCGCCGACACTCGGCAGAGCAATGACGGGAGCGAATTTTATGTGTGGATCATCAATGACTTGCGTTCTTATCTTCTGTTCTTTTTTGTCATAGTTGTTTTGAACTCTAAATCCCGGTTGGATGCCGATTAACCATGCGAGGCAATTTGTGCCGTCGACGTCGAAACTATCTGGCGCCATAACCAACGCAGCGGGTGGAGGTTGGCCTTGCCTAGATCGACCATGCTGAATCTCGTTACCTTGCAAATTCTGTAAGGCATGTTGCTGGCCGTTTTGATCAAGCGCTTGGTCATCGACCCCGATTTGATAACGGCAGAATAAATATGGGATTGGCTTGCTCAACTCTAGAGCCTCCCGTTTTGCGAGAAGAATGGCGCAGAAATACTACTATGTCAATGCAGCAGCGATTTGGAAAGTGCTTAAAGGTCTTCAACCATTAAACAGCTGTAGTTGACCTTGAGATCTAAGAGGCTGTCACTTCCCCACTCCATTTGCACATTCCCGTCCGCTTGCGTATGATCCCGCGCGCGCTGGAAGCGGGCGCTTTTAGGCTTAACGGGGAAGAACGAAAACAGCCCATGGCGAAAGAGGATTTGATTGAGTTTCAGGGCACGGTGGTGGAGCTGCTGCCCAACGCGATGTTCCGGGTCAAGCTGGACAACGATCACGAGGTCTTGGCCCACACCGCTGGCAAGATGCGCAAGCACCGCATCCGGGTGCTGGCCGGCGACCGCGTCAATGTGGAGATGACGCCCTACGACCTCACCAAGGGCCGTATCACCTT
>JARFRB010000035.1 GCA_029287455.1 Pelagibius litoralis
CCTTCGTCGCGCCGCAAAACCGCTGCATCCGCATTTCGGCCGGCACGGAGGAGGATTTGGACCTGCTCGCCAAGGCCCTGCCCGACGTGCTGAAGGAGCTTGGGTGAGACAAGCTTGAAAGGCCCAATATGCCGAGACTAGCGATTTCTCCTGGAGAGTCCCTTTATTACGAGTACACCGCGCCAGCGGAGAAAGACGCGACCTTCGTCTTCGTCAATGCCTTGACGGGCAGCACCGGCATGTGGTCGGGCGAGATTTGCGAGGCACTGCGTAGCGCCGGCCATGGCACGCTTTGCTTTAACTTTCGCGGTCAAGCGGAGACGGAATTCGGCGATAGCACCAAGCTGACCCCGGATTTGGTGGTGTCCGATCTGCGCACCCTGCTGGCGCAGCTCGACCCGCCGGCACCGATCCTGGTGGGCCTGTCCATCGGCGGGCTTTTCGCCGCGCAAGCCTACCTCGCCGGCGCGCGCGCCATCGGCCTGGTCCTGATCAACACGCTGCGCAAGCCCAGCCAAAGGTTGGAGTGGATTAACCAGGCGATGGTGCGCCTCGCGCGGCTTGGCGGCGGGCGCCTGGTCATGACGGCCAACATGCCCGTGATCGCCTCGCCACCCTTGCTGGCGCGGATGTGGGATGGTGCGTTTAGCGAAGAGCCCTATGCCCCGCCGGCCGAAACCGATGGCCTGTTTCGCCTGATGGAAGGCTCCTTGGAGACCAACTGGGATTTTCCCTACGAGGCGCTCGACCGGCCGGTCTTGCTGCTCACCGGGCTCCACGACCGGCTTTTCCGCGTCGACGAGGACATCGCCGAACTGAAAGCCAGGCTCCCCGACGCGCAGGAGAAGGTTTACCCCGACGCCGGGCACCTGATTCCCGTGGAGGCGCCCGCCGAATTCAGCGCCGACCTCATGGACTTCGCGGCGCGCCTGAACGACTGAGGGGCCGTCAGCCTAGATGCCGGTCAACACGGCATAAAGCAAGGCCAGGACGGCCATGGCGACCAGGGTATAGACCCCGTTCCAGCGCCAGGTCAACGTAAAGGGCGAGTATCCCGTTGCCCGCGACAGCATCACCACCCCAGAGGAGAAGGGGCCGCCCGTGCTGCACACCGCCGTGCCGGCCGCGATGGCCAAGGCGGCATGAGTGACGTCCACGGGCATATAGGGCAGCTCCGCCACCAGGGAGCCGAGAAACACCGCCATGGTGATAGGGCTCAAGCCCACCTGCCCAAAGACCCAGACCGAGACGGTGAGCGCCCAAAGCACCAGCCAGCCCGGCTGCTCGGCAAGCCCTATCGCGGCAGCCACCTCGCCCGCCATGATGAGCTTGGCGGCAAGCGTGCCGATAAAGCCCGCGCAGGCGATGAAAATCACCTCGCGGATGTAGCCCGGGATCGCCTGAAACCCGATCTCACCCAAACGCGCCGCCGCCGCCTGCCCGCGCGACGGCCGCGCGTCTTCCGGCTGCTGGGCGAAAACCCAAACCAGAACCACCACGGGCGCGGCCAGCATCACCCCCGTGACAATGGTCACCTCGCCAAGATCCCGGAAAAGGATGGTGAGGCCGCCAAGCATCAAACAGACAAGGCCCAAGCGGCCCGCGGAGCGTGAGGGGAAGGGCAGCGTGGGGATCGCGGGAAGCCGCCCCTCCGAGACGAGGCGCTTTCGGAAGCCCCGCCAGCGCAGAATATCCTCCGCCCAACTGACGCCGAGCATCAGCACGGCCATGATAAGCCCCAAGCCGATCAAGCGGGCGGCATCGATCCCGCTCATCAGAGTTGGCATCACTGCCTGAGTGACAGCCGTCGGCGCCCAAACCAGGAACCACGAGAAGCCGCGCAGGGCGGCCGACAACTGACGGCGCTCGCGCACCATGGCGATCTCGTCGAGCGGCTGGCCATCCGGCACGGTGGCGCGCACGCCGCGCTGAATGATCGGCGCCAGCAGCGAAAGCGAGCCCAAGTTGATCAGCACCGCGAAGAAGTGCCCACCGGAGAAAATGGCCAGGAACCGGCGGCTCGCCGGCTGATGGGTCAGGAAGGTGCCCACTTCGAGGACGGAGCGGGAGTTGAGCGCCCCCTCGCGCAGCAAGGCCATGAGCATGATGAAGCTTGCGAGATAAGCCGAGCGCGCCAGCCCCTCCTCCGCAAAGGCAATAACGGGTTTGTCCGACAGCCAGGCCAGTAAAATCAGGATAGCGCAGATCGCCAGCAAGTAGGCTTCGCGCAGGCGCAGCTTGCGGCAAGCGACGAGGGGCAGTGATACGACCAGGGCTTCGGACAGCCAGGCGGCCGCCTGAACACCGGAATAGAGGAAGAAGAGTTGCGAGGCGACCAAGAGCAGTAGAACCGTGCTCAAGGGCCGTGGGCGTGCGCTTGCCAGGACCGAAGAGTCAGCGTGCTCGGCCATCACGGATACCGCATAGCCGGCAGCGGTCGCGCCACCGGGCGAAAGTGACTCGAAAGGTCGTACAACCGAATGGACGGTCGTGCCATAACCAGACTCTTCACCGAGGCAAGACTCGAATAGAGTTGAAAGGTTGAACCGCCGATGAGGCTCAAGCTCCAGGAACGCGGAAGCGGCCAATGGATCGACCGCCGCCGAGAGCGCCCCGGGATCATTCAACGAACCCTGGCCGAACGCAAGCGCCCAGGCTTTCGAGGAAACTCGACAACGGTCGTGATTAGGGCAGCGAAATGACCCCCGTCGACACCCAAACCATCGAAGAGCTTTGGCACCGCCTCAAGTCACAGACCTCGGCCGGCGACGAGGCGATCACCTCTCAAGAGCTTGAGAAGGTTATGCGCTCGCTCGGCCATCACCCGAGCGAGGCGGAGCTGCGCCATATGCTCCTCGAGGTAGATTCGACCGGGCATGTGACGTTTGAGAAATTCAAGGCGCTGGTCGCTGCCTCCCACGGCGACCGGGACAGCCGTTTACGCATTGCCTTCGATGTCTTCGACGAGAACGGCGACGGCTTGGTGACGGCGAATGAACTCGGCGACGTGCTTGGCCAGTTTGGCATGACACAGGAAGAGCTCCGGCAGATCCTGGAAGGCGCCGACCGGGATGGCGACGGCGCGTTGGACTTCGAGGAATTCCAGGCCTTCATGCCGGATGAGCGGTCGCAGCCGGCGGAGCACTACGTCTCGGCCACGCTTCCCCACCCCACGTCGAGCGAGGACACCTCCAAGGTTTCGGACGGTGAGGCCACCCATGAGCCACAGCCATCCACGCATCACGGGCGCGCCGAGGCGGGCCTGGGAACCTCGCGGCTGCAAATGCAAATCAGCCTGTTCCGGCTGCTGCAAGGCGCGGCGTACCGGAGTTTCCGCGAGAATTACTCGGCTAACCACGCAACGCACCTGCGCGCCAAGAAGCTGCCCTCCACCTTTCCCCACTTCGTTGGATTCGTGGAAACGGCCATGGCGCTCTATAAGGCCCTGGGAATCGTGGAGCCCGCGTGTCACCCGCTGCTCGACGCCGTCACCCAATCCGTGCGGGCCGAATACGACCGGCTAACCGACCGCATCGCCAATTGGTCGAAGGTTGAAGAGACTCCTCAAATGCGCGCCGCCGAAGACGTCATGCGGCAACGCCGGAGCGAAACGGAGAATTTGCGGGAGAAATTCGCGGCCGGCGTGGAATTCGCGCTGACCCTGCGGAAAAAGGACTTGGGGCTGGCCGACGTGGTCGAGGACCTCTTGGCGCTACACGAGTTGAGCCGGCTGCGCCGCCTGGAGCTGCACCACGAATTGACGGGGCCGACCACGGCCCCGGCGGCGGATCCGGCAAGCTATCTAGCGGCTTGGAATCCGGTGATCATGGCCTCGGCGGACGAAGAGGTCGACGGGGCCATGCTGCCCGCGGCCTATTGGTACGAAGACTTCATGCCAAAGCTGCTGGCCGCGTTTAGCGTGGCCACCGCCGATGATATACCGGCGAATACGATACCCGATGAAGCCGCGCTCGACCACTGGTTCGAGGAGGCCAGAAGTGCGGGGAAGTTCAGCCACTACGGCACGGATGTCGCCGAACACTTCCCAAACTGCGACCCGGCCCGCAAGCTCGCCATCAAGCAGGCCTGGCGTTTGACCCGGCACTATCTCAACGGCGTGCAGAAACGCCGGGAACGGCTAGAGTTCGGGCGGGAATCCGGGTTCTTGTCGCAGTACGTGGCCTTCCTCGACGTCTATCTTGGGCGTAGCGACGTGCGCGATGCCCAGATGCGCGTGAGCTTTCCCTACTATCTGAGCCCTGCCGTTTGGCGCTTTTTTCACACCACCGCCGAGATCGTCTGCGCCCGAAGCCCCTCGGAGCAGGGAGGTCTGGTGCGGCTCTTCAAGGATTTCTTCAAGCTCTTCGCGACCATGTACCCTTGCCCCTACTGCCGCTATCACCTCAACGCCTACGTGGTGCAAAACGGCGAGGTCGAGATGTATCCCATGGAATATCTGCTGCTCGGCTGGGCACCGGACCATCGAAACCTCCAAGTGTCCTTGGAGGATAAGCTCTCGTCGATCGAGGAAGGCCCGTCCTTGAGGCTTTTTCTTTGGAAGCTCCACAACTGCGTGTCTTCTTCCATCGCCAGGATGGAGCCCTGGTATCACCGCGACGACAGCGCCTTCTACACCAGCCGCTATTGGCCGAGCCTCGACGCGGAGATCACCCGCTCGCGCGCGCTGAACCACGAAGGCGTTCCGCTGAACCGCTTGATCCCGATCTACGGCCTGCTCAAGCCGCTCGCGAATCTGGCGTCACTGCGCCGGAACTTGCGCACCAGCCTTGCCGAAAGCGCCGCGGAGGACCTTCCCACCACCTGCGAGGAAGCCCGGGCCGCCATCGCTTCGGTGGAGGCCGCGCTTGCCAAAGGCGGGTTCCTGGAAACGACCTACGCGTTCGATCCGGACCTGGAAGACGAAGCCCCGCATTTCACGCCGGAGGAAGAGGCCTTCGGGCGCAGCGGTGGCTTCGTGGAGGCGTAGGCGCCGCCAGCGGGAATTCCAGCCCTGGACCCAATTCCTTGCTTGCGTATAACAGGATCGAAGCCGCGCGGCCGAAGGGAGGGCCAAGGACAGGATGAGCGATGCCATTGAACGCATCGAAGCCCTGCCAATCTGGCACGGAAGCATCGCGATCGAGCCCCTCCATGGCGGCTTGAGCAACGAGAGCTACACCGTCGCAGATGCCGGCCGGCGCTTCGTGGTGCGCTTGGGGCGCGACTTTCCCTTCCACCACGTCTCGCGCGAGCGCGAAGTGATGACGGCCCGCGCGGCCTTCGCGGCGGGCCTCGCCCCGGAAGTGGTTTACGCCGAGCCGGGCTTGATGGTCTCGGCCTTTGTCGAAGGCCGAACCTTCGGCGAAGATGATGTGCGCGCCGATTTGGACCGCGTGGCCGATCTCGTTCGCGGCTTTCACGAGACCATGGCGGCCCATGTCTCCGGCCCCGGCTTCATGTTCTGGCCCTTCCACGTAATCCGGGACTATGCCCATACGCTGCGCAAGGGGGGCAGCCGCTTCACCCCGGACCTCGAGGGTTACGTGGAATTGGCGAATGCCATGGAGGAGGTTCAGCCGTCCTTGCCCATCCGTTTCGCCCACAATGATTTGCTGCCCGCCAACTTCCTGGACGACGGCAAGCGCTTGTGGCTGATCGACTTCGAGTACGCCGGCTTCTCGACGGCCATGTTCGATCTCGCGGGCATCGCCTCCAATGCCGGCTTCGATGCCGAAATGGACGCGCGCTTGCTGGATCGCTACTTCGGCGCCTCCAACACGCCGGAGCTACGGCGCGGCCACGCGGCCATGAAGTGCGCCTCGCTGCTGCGCGAAGCCATGTGGTCCATGGTGTCCGAGCTTTACCTGGAGGCTCCCGGCGTGGACTACGAGGCCTATACTCAAGAGAACCTGGAGCGTCTGGCGGAGGCCTTGGACCGCTACCGCTCGGCCTATTCCGGGAGCTGAGGAATGAGCCTGCCGGCCCACGCGGAATTTGTCGTGATCGGCGGCGGAATCATCGGCTGCTCCACCGCCTACCACCTCGCACGCGATCACCGGGCCGAGGTGGTGCTCCTAGAGCAGGGAAAGCTCACCTCGGGCTCGACCTGGCATGCGGCTGGCTTGGTGGGGCAGCTCCGCTCCTCGGCGGGCATCACCCAGCTTTTGCGCTACTCGGTCGAGCTCTATCAACGCCTTGCCGAGGAAACCGGCCAAGAGACGGGCTGGAAGATGAGCGGTTGCTTGCGGCTGGCCTGCAACGGCGACCGCTGGACGGAATATAAGCGCCTAGCCACCACGGCCCGAAGCTTTGGGATGGAAATGCATCTGCTTGGCCCCGGGGAGGTCAAGGACCTGTGGCCGCTGTTGGAGGTGGGTGACCTGGTTGGGGCGAGCTTCCTGCCCAGCGACGGCCAAGCAAATCCGGCGGACGTAACCCAAGCGCTGGCGAAGGGCGCGCGCGCCCACGGTGCAGCGTTGATCGAAGGGGCGCAGGTCACCGGTTTCGACCTCTGCGACGGAAGAATCGTGGCGGTCGAGACGACGCGCGGAAAGATCGCTTGCGAGAAGGTCGTCAACTGCGCCGGTCAGTGGGCGCGACAGGTCGGTGCCTTGGCCGGGGTCACCGTGCCCCTGCAGCCGGTACAGCACCAATACATCGTCACCGAGCCCATCGCGGGCCTGGCGCCGGAGGCACCCACCCTGCGAGACCCCGACCGCCGCACCTATTTCAAGGAGGAGGTGGGCGGCCTCGTCATGGGGGGCTACGAACCCGATCCCATCGGCTGGGCGCAAGACCCGGTTCCGGAGGATTTCCAGTTTCAGCTTCTGCCCGACAACTGGGATCATTTCGCCCAGCATATGGAGCAAGCGGTCGCGCGGGTTCCCGCGCTCGAATCCGCCGGCGTGAAGCAGATGATCAACGGGCCGGAGAGCTTTACGCCCGACGGCAATTTCATCCTCGGGCAGCCACCGGACCGGCCGAACTTCTTCGTCGGCGCGGGCTTCAATGCTTTCGGGATCGCGTCCGGCGGCGGGGCGGGCTGGGCGCTTGCGGAATGGGTGGCGCGCGGGGAGGCGCCGCTCGACCTCTGGTCCGTCGATATCCGCCGCTTCTCGGACCTGCACGGCGACAAGGATTGGGTCCGCGCGCGCACCTTGGAAGCCTATGGTAAGCACTACGCCATCGCTTACCCGCACGCGGAATACGAAAGTGCACGACCCCGGATCGTTTCGCCGCTCTACGAGCGGCTGAAGGCACGGCGCGCGGTTTTGGGCTCGAAGCTCGGGTGGGAGCGGCCGAACTGGTTCGCGCCAGAGGGTGTCGAGCCCAGGGACGCCTTGTCCATGGGCCGGCAAAACTGGTTCGAGCACGTTGGCAAGGAACACCACGCGGTGCGGGAGGCTGCCGGGCTTTTCGATCAATCCTCTTTCGCGAAATTCGAACTGACCGGGAAAGGCGCCGCGGCAGTGCTGGAGCGGATCTGCGCAAATCGCGTCGCGGGACCGGTGGGCCGGCTGACCTATACGCAAATGCTGAATCCCCGCGGCGGCATCGAATGCGACTTGACCGTGGCGCGGCTCGCGGAGGATCGTTTCTACATCGTCACCGGCACCGGTTTCCGCACGCACGACGGGGCCTGGATCCGGGACCACATTCCGGCCGGGTTCGACACCCACTTCGTCGACGTGACCGAGCGGTTCGGCACGCTGTCCCTTATGGGCCCGAAGTCCCGCGAGATCTTGAGCCAGGTCGCCGGCGAATGCGGGAACGATGGCTTTCCGTTCGGCCATCTGCGCGAACTGAAGATCGCCGGTCATCCGGTCCGTGCCCTGCGGGTGAGCTATGTCGGCGAGCTTGGCTGGGAGTTGCACGTGCCGATCGCCGCCACCGGAGACGTTTTCGACGCCCTGATGGCCGCTGGCGCCCAGTTTGGCCTACGGCTCTGCGGCTATCGCGCGATCGAATCCTTGCGGCTGGAGAAGGGCTATCGGGCCTGGGGGTCCGACATCACGCCCAATGATTCGCCTTTCGAGGCGGGACTTGGATGGGCGGTCAAACTCGGCAGCGAGATCGATTTCATCGGCCGGGCAGCTTCGCAACGGCTCTCCCAAGAACCCCTCAAGAAGCGGATGGTGGGCTTCACGCTCGAGAATCAGGAGGCCGTTCTCCTCGGCCGCGAGACAATCCTGAGGGACGGCGCCTTCGCCGGGTATCTGACGAGCGGCGGTTTCGGCTACACCCTCAGGCAACCCATCGGCTACGGCTATGTCCGGAATGCCGAGGGAGTGGACGAGGCGTACCTGCGCGCCGGCCGCTACGAACTGGTAGTCGCCAACGACGCCTTGCCCGCCACCTTGCATCTGGCGCCCCTCTACGATCCGGCGGGCGCGCGGCTGAAAGGGTGAAGCGCTAAGCCTCCACCCGGCTCGCCTTGTCGCGCTGCACGATGATGCTGATGAGGGCGAGGAAGCCGGAGCCAATCATCAGGAACAGAGAGACGGCGTTCAACACCGGTGTGGAGCCAACCTTCACCATCCGGTCGTACATGGTGATGGTGAGCGGCGCGTCGGAGCCGACCAGCATCAGTGTGGTGTTGAAGTTTTCGAAAGACACCAGAAAGGCCACCAAGGCCGCCGCGATCAAGGCGGGCTTGAGGTAGGGCAAGGTCACGGTCAAGAGCACCCGCGCCCGGCTCGCGCCAAGGTTCAGCGCCGCCTCCTCCATCGCGTAGTCGAACTTCCGCAAGCGCGCGGCGATCACCAGGGAGGTGATCGTCGTGATAAAGGCAAACTGCCCCATCACCACCAAGAAGACCCCCGGCCGCAGCAGGTCCAGGCTGATGTCGAAGCGGTCCTCCAGGCCATTGGCAACGGTGCTCGCCAGCACCAGGATCGAGATGCCAAGAATGACGCCGGGGATTACCAAGGGCAAAACCATCAGAATGTAGAGGAACTCCTTGCCCGGAAAGACCCCGCGCTCGAAGAGAAAAGCATTACAGGTGCCCACGAGAACGGACAAGCTGGCAACCGCGATGCCGATCAGGAACGAATTCCGCAAGCCCCTCAAAAGCCGGTCGTCGTAAAACATGCCAAGCTTCGGCTCCTCGTCACTGAAGAACCAGTCCAGCGTGAAGCCCTGCCACGGCAAGGAAGGAAAGAGAGAGTCGTTGAAGGCGAAGAGCCCCGCCGCCACCAGGGGCGCGGCCAGGTAGATGAAGAACATCAAGACATAACCGCGGTAGATCCAGCGGCCAAATGCGTGGTGGGGCGCGCGCCGGGCCATGCCGCTAGCTCTTCGCCACGGTGCCGGCCAAGGTCTGGCCGCTGAGCCGCAGGCCGAGCCACACCACGGCCGAGGTGAAAACCAGTAGCAGCACGCCGAAGGTCGCACCCGATTCCCAATTGTACCGGGTGATGAACTGATCGTAGATCTGCTCGGTGAACCACATGCTGTTCTTGCCGCCCAGCAGGATCGGCGTCAGGTAGCTGCCCGCGGTCAGCATGAAGACCACGATGCAACCGGCCACGATGCCCGGCATGGCGTAGGGTATGATGATGCGGCGCAAGACCGTCGCGCGGCCCCCGCCCAGATTGAACCCGGCCTCGACCAAGCTATCGTCCATGCCGTCCAGGGTCGAGACCAGCGGCACGATCATGAAGAGAATGACCGTGTAGATCAGCCCGATCACCACGGTCACGTCGTTGTAGAGCAGTTCGACCGGCTGATCGATCAGCCCGAGCCACTGCAAGGCGCCCGAGACCACTCCCGTCTCCCGCAACAACAGGATCCAGCCGAAGGCACGCACCAGGTCGCTTACCCAAAGCGGAATGAGGCAGAGCAGGAAGAGCGCGCCCTTACTCTGTTTCTTGGCGATCTTCGCGATGTAGTAAGCCACCGGGAAGCCGATCAGCAGCGTGAGCGCGGTCACCAGCAAGGAAATCGTCGCCGTCCGCAGCAAGGTGTTCCAATAGATCGGCTCGTTCACGAACTCCACGTAATTCGCGATGCCGTAGGTGTAGACCCGGGGGCCCACTTTCTCCTGCAGCGATAGAATGAACATGCCGATGTTGGGAAGCGCGATCAGCAGAATGATCCACAGGGCGAAGGGCATGAACAGCAAAATCAGGAACAGCCGCCGGGCATCCTTGCTTCCCATGGCCCGGCTACTCCGAGGACGAGAAACACATGGTGCGCGCCCGAGGCCAACTTAGGGCGACATCCTCGCCCTCCCTCAATTCCGCTGCAGAGTCCGCGTCCGGAAGATCGACCTCGATCAAGCGATCCGAAGCTGTGCGCACGAGCACGCGGCTGTTCCCGCCGTTGAACAGCAGGCTGTCGATCTTGCCCTGTTCGCCGTTGCGCCCGGGCTCGGGCGCGGGTTCCGCCGCGGCGCCGAGCGGTTGCATCCTGATGTGTTCCGGCCTGACGAAGACCCGCACGGCCGCGCCCTCGGCCAGGTTCTGGCCACCGCCCTCCACGCCGATGACGGGTGGGCCGTCGTCCGCTTCCACCTTGACCTCCGACCCATCGCGCCCCGCCACGCGCCCGTGCCATTGATTACTGTCGCCCACGAATTCGGCGACGAAAGCCGTTTGGGGATGGCGGTAGAGTTCCTGAGGGCTGCCGACCTGCTCGAACTTTCCGTTGCGCATCACCGCCACGTGGTCCGACATCACCAGGGCTTCGGACTGGTCGTGGGTGATGTAGACAAAGGTCGTGCCGAAGCGATGCTGAAGTTGCTTCAGTTCGATCTTCATGCTTTCGCGAAGCTTGAGGTCAAGGGCGCCCAGCGGCTCATCCAGCAAAAGAAGCGCCGGCTCCAGAACCATGCAGCGGGCTATGGCGATGCGCTGCTTCTGGCCGCCGGAGAGCTGGTGAATCTCGCGATGGGCCACGCCAGGCAGATTTATCCGCTCCAGCACATCGTCGATCCGGCGCGCGATTTCGGCCTTATCCGCGCCCCGGCAGCGCAAGCCGTAAGCGATGTTCTCGCCGACGTTCATCATCGGGAAAAGGGCGAGATGCTGGAACACCATCTTGACGTTGCGCCGGTTCGGCGGGGTCGCGACGACCGACTGTCCCTCGATCCGGGTATCGCCGCTGTCCGGCTCCTCGAAGCCGGCGATCATTCGCATCAACGTTGTCTTGCCGCAGCCCGAAGGGCCGAGGATCGAGAAGAAGGAGCCGCTCGGTATGCCGCAAGAGACGCTATCGACCGCAAGCACGCTGCCGAAACGCTTGCTGACGGACTCGCATTCCAGATCGTATTCCACGTCTTATCCCAAGGCCCCGGATAAGTGGGAGGAGAAGCCAAGCTCCTCCTCCCCAACGATTGGCAAGGCGCGCCGCCTTAGTTCGCGGTCGCCGCCTTGATCTTCTCCAGCGTCTTGCCTTCCATGTCCTCGACACCCGGCGGGATGTTGGCGAAGAACTTCAGGTTGGCAATGGCCTCGTCATCGAAGGCCGCTTCCACCGCAGCGCGCTTGTCATCGGGCATCAGGCCGACACCGCCCTGAACCGCGGCGATGGCGCCGGAGCTCGCCGAGATCATGGTGACGATCTCCGGCTGCAGCACGAAGTTGATCCACTTGTAGGCGGCGTCGTCCGCCTCGCCCTTGCGCGGAATGGTGAAGGTATCGATCCAGGCAAGCGCCCCGGTCTCCGGCGGAATGAAGCGGATGTTCTGGTTCTCACTAAACAGCCTGTAGGCGGTCGAGTCCCAAGTTTCCGAAGCAACGATCTCGCCGGACAGCATCAGGTTGGACAGGTCGTCGCCGCCCTGCCAATAGGTCTTGATGTTATCCTTGCACTCGATGAGCTTGACGGCCACCTCGTCGAGGATCTGCTGGTACTTGTCCAGATCGCTGTAGGCGGCGAAAGGATCCTCGCCCATGGCAAAGGCGGTGCCCAACAGGATGGTCCGCTTCAGCCGCATGGAGGTCTTACCCTTGTACTTGGGATCGCAAAGGTCGGCCCAGCTTTTCAGTTCAGGCGCCTTGGTCACGTCGGCCATAAGGCCAGAGGTGCCCCACTGGTGGGGAACCGAATAGACCTCGCCTTCGATCGTGGTGTTCGCTTTGACCCCGCTCAGCAAGTTCTCGTCCATCACGGAGGTGTCGATCTTGGAGAGGTCGAGAGGCTTGTAGATGTCGTATTCAAGCTGCGCGGCATAGACGCGGTCGTGACTGGGCTGCGCCAGATCGTAGCCCCCGCCCCCGGTCGCGCGCAGCTTGGCGATCATCTCCTCGTTGTTGGAGAAGGTCACCTCGACGTTGATGTCGGGATACTTCTCCTCGAACATCTGAATGACCTTGTCCGGTGCGTAGCTGCCCCAGGTCAGCAAGCGCAGCGTTTCGGCTTGAGCGCCATCCGTCCTCGCCATCAGGCCGAGGGCCACGGCGGCACCGATCGCAAGTTTCGCTTTCATGCCGTTCATTTTCCTGTCTCCCTTGTTGAACGATACGTGCCTTCCCTCAACGCGGCGTGACGCGGTTGGTGTTGGATAGTGCCCGCGGGTGTCCGCTCAAGCGTCGCGGGTTCCCACCGCGCGCTTCGTCTTGACGTTCATTAGACCCGAAAATCGGCTACCCTAAAAGCACGTTTCTTCGGCGGCACGGCCAAGCGTCAGCGGTCCTGCGCGTCGCGCCAGCGGTAATAGGCGATGGAAGGGGCCAGGAACCAAGGTCGCCGCCAGTAATAGGGCCGCCCCTGAAACGCGATGTCGTCCAAGACGGTTCGCCCCTCGGCAAGGCCAAGAACCTGCTGGCCGATCTTGCTGCCAAGATAGCTCGCCAGGGACACACCCGAGCCACAGTAGCCCATGGCGTAGTGGATGCCGTCTCGGCACCCCAGATGCGGCAGCTCATCGAATGTGTAGGCCACGAACCCCATCCAGGAATGGGAAATACCAATGCCCGACAGGACCGGAAAGCGCTTGGTCATTTCCGCGTGCAACGGGGTGGCACTCGCCCGCGGATCCACCTCCGACAGCGATACCCGCCCGCCGAAAAGCACCCTTCGCCCATCGGGTGAGAGCCGGTAATAGACCACCAGCTTGCGGGTGTCGGTCACGACGCGGTTCGTCGGGAAGAGCTCGGCGGCCAGCCCGGGCGGCAAGGGCTCTGTCGCGATCATATAACTGCCGATCGGGATCACCCGGCGCCGGTGCCAGGGGCTGAGCCCGTCACTGTAGCCGTTAGTGGCGACGATGACGTCGCGCGCTTGCACCTTTCCGCGCTCGGTTTCGACGGTCACGCCCTCTCCGCCGCGGGAAAGGCCCGTAACCCGGCAATGGGGGATCACAGTCACACCGGCGGCGAGGGCCCGGTCGAGCAGCCCCTGGTGATAACGCGCCGGATCGAGCGAGGCATGCCGGGGGGAAACGATGCCGCCATGATAGAAATCCCCGCCGATCTCGCGTCCCTGCTCGGCGCGCGACAGCAAATAGGCGCCATCGTCCAGACCCGGCGCCTGGTCGGCTAGCTTGCGCTGTAGGTCCTTGAAGCGTGCCGGACTATGAGCGCCGTAGAAGCGGCCCGAACGCCGGAAATCGCAGTGAATGCCCTCCACGGCGATGAAGCTTTCGATCCACGTCAAGGCATCCTGCCCCAACTTGCGAATCGCGAGGGCGCGCTCGGATCCGTAGCGCCTGACTAGCTCCGCGTAGCCGGGCTTGATGCTGGCGCTGATCTGTCCACCGTTGCGGGTGCTGCACCCAAAGCCCGCGTCCCCGGCATCCAGGACCACGGTCTCGCGGCCGCCGCGCGCGGTCTGGAGCGCCGCGCACAGCCCTGAGTATCCGGAGCCAACCACCAGCACCTCGGCAACGCTCGGAAGGGATGGGGTGCCCAGATCCGGGCGCGGTGTGCGGTCCCACCAATAGGGCGCCGCCTTGAAGTCCGCCGCGAAGAGCTCCTCCTCCGATGCGTCTCTCGGATGGCGATCTACCCCACCGCTGGCATCGTTCCGCGCAAGCGACATCGGCCTCAACTCAGCTCGCTGATCTGGTGGCTCGCGGCCCCAAGCCACTGGGGCGAAATCTCGACACCCCAGCCCGGCGCGTCGGGAATGGTCGCGTGGCCATCCACGATGTCGTAGGGCGATCGGCTGAAGAGACCTTCTTGCCACGGATAATAATCGGGGCCTTCGATTGAAAATTCCAGGTACTTGCCGGCGTTCCCGATCGCCCCCAGCAAGTGCATGGTGAAGAGCGTGACCATGGAGAGATTCGCGCAGTGAGGTGTGCAGGGCAGGCCCACACGCTCCGCCATCTTGGCGACCCGCAGGGTGCGGGTAAGCCCACCCAGGTAACACACATCGGGCTGAATGATATCCACCGCCCGCATTTCGATCATCCGGCGCCAAATCGAAAGATCGCAATCCTGCTCGCCGCCGGTCACGTCGATGTCCAGCGCGTCGGTGACTTGCTTCGTCTGCTCCAATTCCCAGTAGGGGCAGGGCTCCTCGAAGTGGCCGACGCCGTGATCTTCCAAAAGACGGCCGACCTCGATCGCCCGCTTCGGCGAGAAGCCGCTGTTTCCGTCCACCAGCAGCGCGACCTCGGCCCCCAAGGCTTCGCGGATCGTGGGCACGATTTCCTCGGTCCGGCCCGACCACTCGTCGACATCGTGTCCGCACTCGGCCCCAACCCGGAACTTGAACGCATCGAAGCCGTAGCGGTCTCGTAGGCCCTGGAAGCGCTCGGCTTCCTGGCGAGGCGTGATATCTCGCTTCATCGACGAGGCATAGGCCCTAATACGGCCGGGCTTTCCACCAATCAACTCGCAGACGGACTTACCTTCCAGCTTTCCGCGCAGATCCCACAGAGCCGTGTCCAGACCCGCAAGAGCCCGGCGCAAATAGGACCCGGGGAACTTGTGCTCCCGCTCGGGGATGACATCCACCAGGGTGTCGATGTCCAGCGCGTCCGCGCCAAGCGCCCAAGGCGCGATCTGGCGATGCACCACAAGCGAAGTGATATCCGCGTTGTAGGTGGAGACCTGCCCCCACCCCTGGGCGCCCGTATCCGTCGCCACCCTAACAAAGCCGACGTACTCGGTGGAAAAGGTCTCGATGCTCTTGATGATCATCTCACGTCCATGGAGGCTGGTCGGGCTAGAATACTGAGATTGTCGGCGCGGGTTAGCCCCCCTGATACCTCAACGCGCACAAATGTTCTCAATCACACCCGGTAGATTCGCGGACAGAACGGCTGAACTCGTGCCTTCCACCACGATTGTGATCCATTTGGATGAAGTGGCGTTAAACCGGAGCCGTCGAAAGGAAAACATATTCAGCCCGTGCATAGGGTGCAATGCATCTCATCGTCGCAACGATTTTCGCTTAGCGAGATAGCCACCAGTTTATCAAATGGCGGCCTTCGGATCATACAACCACGAATCATTCTCTATTTAAGCACGCCCACATAAACAACGAATATTTGAAAATATTAAATGTAATTTTTCTATTTTCATTGAAGCCCAACAATGAAGTGACTTCTATAAGATGTATTTTTCTCACGTCACTACATTGGTAAATATTTAGGCGAGAGGATGCCCTGGGCTGAAGAGCCTATCCACTTTAGAAGGGAGATACGGAAAATGGTCAGGACCGTAACCGCGACCCTGTGTTTCGTTCTGTTCACCGCCTCGGCGGCCTCCGCCGAAACCAAGACCTATCCGCTGACGACACTAGAGGGCACGACCAACAAGGAGGTCGTCGCCACCCCGGTTGTCTACAAGGGCCAAGAAGGCCTCCACGTCACAGTGTCTCCCGAGCACAAGAGCATTGAAGAAGGCGGTTGCGACAACTGCACCTTCGTCGCACTCGACGGCATCGATTTCGCCAACGGCACGATCGAGATCGAGGTCGCCGGCAAGCCGACCGAGGGAGCCCCGGATTGGGCTCGCGGCTTTGTCGGCATCATCCTCCGGGCGGATCTCGAGGCGGACACTTACGAGGGCCTATACCTTCGCCCCTTGAACGCGACCGCGGACACCCAGATTCAGCGGAACCGCACGGTGCAGTACTTCGCTTATCCGGACCATCCCTGGCACGTCTTGCGCGAGGCGACGCCCGGCCATTACGAAAGTTACGCCCCAATCGAGGTCGCCGAATGGACGAGCATGCGGATCGACGTGGACGGCGAAGAGCTGCGGCTCTATCTGAATGGTGCTGAAACGGCGGCGCTGGTGGTCGCCGATCTCAAGCTCGGCGCGGACCAACACGGGACAATTGGCCTGTTCACCGAACCGGCCACGGACGCGTACTTCCGAAACTTGGTGGTGACACCGCGCCAAGCCGGATTCATGGCGCGGTAACCGCCAGGCAAAGGGTCAGTAGCGGTAGCGCGACAGAACCTCCTCGCGAACATCCAGGCCCAGACCTGGCTCCTCGGGGATCTTCAGCTTGCCCTCTTCCAAGACGAAGTCTTCCTCAAGAAGGTCGTCGCGCAAGGGGTTATGCGTGCGGTCGAACTCGATCACCGGCTGATTGAGCAGCGGCGTCGGATTGGCGGTGTGCGGAAAGGCGGGAATGACGGCAACCGCATGAAGCGCCGCCGTCACCGCGACCCCCGAGCCCCAGACATGGGGCACGGTCGCCACGCCGTAGGTATTCGCCAAGGTCAAGATTTGGGTGAACGCCGTTAAGCCGCCGCAGGCCGCGATGTCGGGCTGCACGATGTCCACGCAGCCGCCGCCGATGAAATCGCGGAATCCGTAGCGCGTGAATTCGCACTCCCCTCCCGCGATGGGGATCGGCACCTCGGCGCGGACCTTGCGGTAGCCGTCGCGATCTTCCGGAGGCACCGGCTCCTCGAAAAAGCGAACGTCGAAAGGCGCCATCATATGGCCCATACGTACGGCGTTACCCGCGTTGTAGCCATGGTTGGCATCGACCATGATGCCGATCGAAGGGCCGATGGTCCCGCGAATGACCCGGATGCGCTCCAGATCCTGTTCGAGGGGGAGAAGCCCAATCTTGATCTTGAGCAGGTCGAAGCCCGCGCCCACGTAGCCGGCGGTCTCCGCCTCCAGCGCCTTCAGAACGGCGGGAAGATTCTGGTAGTTCGGCGGGTAGTAGCAACCGGTCGCGTAAGCGGTGACCCTGTCGCGGAAGCGGCCGCCCAGCATCTTCCAGACCGGCAGGCCCGCCGCCTGCCCCGCGATATCCCACAGGGCGATATCGATGGCGGACATTGCATCGATGTAAGGGCCGGCCCGGCCGAAATCCCGCGAGAAGGCGTAGAGTTCCTCCCAAATGCGCACCGGCTCCGTCGGGTCGCGGCCGATCAAGCGCGGGCCCAAAACCTCGTCAATACAGGTCGCAACCGGCTGACCGGGGCCGTACTGCCCGCCCTCGCCCCAGCCGATCAGCCCGCTGTCCGTCTCGATGGCGACCAGGCAGCTATTTCGCTCGGGAAATGCCGCCTGAGAGGAATAAAAAGCCTTGTCGCCGGTGGGAACGCGCAGCCGGTGCGTGGTGATCGATTTGATTTTCATCGCCGCCCCTTTCCGATGGCTTGGAGGCTATGGCGCCGGCATCAATCCGGCGATGACTTCAGGCGATAGTCTATGCCGTAGCGGTCGATCAAAGTGTCGGCGTAACCGCTCATGGCTTCTTTGAGCCGGGCTTCCACGCCGCCGGAAGAGAGAGCGGAGGGAAGATCCGTTTCGATCAAAAGCAGGTGCCGCTGCGCACCAGGGCTCGCACCGTGGATCTTCCGCTCGGAGGTTTCTATGCCAGCGATCTGCAGGTCGATCTCGTAGTGCCTCAACCTTGCGGCCCCCCAAGTCCGTGATAGCGCCGGCCAATCCTCGTCACGTGGATCCCGTTCGCCCGCGTTGAACCGGACGGTGATCATGCAGGGTGCCGTCGCGAAATCGCTCGATCCGTGGTCGGTTATCAAACTGTATACGTTTCTCACCGGATCGCGGAAGTTCCGGAGCGACTCTTGCGTCCATGGCGTCGGATTGTCGAGGGCGGCTACGTAGGCCTCGCTGCCGAGAACCTCGGGCTGCTCGGTTTCGTACATCATGAAAAAGTATGGGCTGTTCGACATGCCCCCGCCAGACATGCCCTCACCAGACATGCCCCCACCAGACATGGCCACATACCGGCGGCCCGCCACGAAGCCGGGGATCGCGACGCGCTCGCACATATGCTCCATGTTGTGCCAGGCACGGAATCGCTCCAGATACCCCGGCTCGATATTCGCCCAGAAAGCCATCAGGCCAAGCGGGGTCCCGGGGCCTGGCTGGTCGCCGCCCCTGTTCGAGTTCGCCATCTCTCACCTCGTCTCCTCGTCCCCCGCCAACGTACCGCCGGTTCTGGCCTCGAGCCAGCGGGCGATCTCCGTATGATCGGCTCCCGTCCCCAGTTCCTGCGCCGCCGAGGCGCAGATCTCCCGGCACAAGGGGCTCAGGAACGCGACCGTTCCGGTCTGCTGGGCGAGGTCCACCGCGTTGGCCACGTCCTTGGCCATGAGATCGAGGGCGAAGCCCGATCCGAAGTCGCGATTGAGAACGAATTGGACGATCTTGTTCTCCGTGCTGTTGTTCCGGCCGGTCGAACTGTTCAAGATCCCTAAGAAGGTTTCCAAGTCCAAGCCATAACGCTTGGCCACGAGCATGACTTCGACCGCCGCCACGAGTCCCGTCGCGGAGAGGAGATTGTTGAGGGCTTTGGCGGCCTGGCCCGCTCCTGGCTTGCCCGCGTGAACGACGCTGCCCAAGTGGCTGAGGATCGGCTTCGCGCGCTCGACCGCATCGCTTTCACCCCCCGCCATGATCGTGAGAGTTCCCGTCTTCGCACGCTTGACCCCGCCGGATACCGGCGCGTCCACGGCGGATATCCCCAAGGCCAGCAAGCCCGCGTGGAGCTGCTCCGTGTCCGCCGGTGCGGAAGAGCTCATATCGATGAAGATCTGGTCCGCCCGCAGGCCCGCCGACAAACAGTCGCCCTCCCCGAACACGATCCGATGGACGATTTTGCCGTCGGGAACCATGGTAATCACCGCGTCGCTGTCGCGCGCCGTCTCGGCCAAGCTGCCGGCTACCCGGCCGCCGTGCTCGGCCACGAATCGCTCGGCGGCGGAAACGGCCACATCGAAAGCCATCACCTCGACGCCCGCGCGCCGAAGACAGGCGGCCATGGAATAGCCCATCTTACCGATCCCAACGAAGCCCACTCTGGCGGTTCCTTCGGACATGGCGGTTGCCCCTTCGCGCGTTGAGTTACCCTCAATAAGCCCCGAACGGAGATCCAGGCCGGGGCGCTTGAAAACGTCTAATCCTCGAAAGCACGGCGCCAGTTTTTCGGCTGGCAGCGGACGTATTGTGCTGGATAGGCGATATCTTCCTTCAAGGCATGGGCAGCGTGCCAGGCCCAGCGCGGATCGTACATCACGCCGCGCGCCAGCATGACGAAATCCGCCTCACCCGCCGCCAGGATGCCTTCGGCCTGAAGCGGGTCCACGATCATGCCCACGGTCATGACCGGAATATCCACAGCTTGCTTGACGGCCCTCGCGAAAGGCACCTGATAGCCCCGGCCAACCTTGATGCTTTGCCGGGAATCCACGCCGCCGGTCGTGATGTCGACGAAATCACAGCCCAGATCCCGCAGCGCCTGGACGAAAACCATGGTGTCCTCCACCGTACTGCCGCCCTCGACCCAATCGATGGCACTGATGCGCACACCCATGGGCCGCTGGGACGGCCAGACGGCGCGCACCGCCTCGAAAACCTCCAACGGATAGCGCAGACGCTTTTCAAGGCTGCCCCCGAAGGCATCGGTCCGCTGGTTGGAAAGCGGCGAGAAGAACTGGTTGAGCAGGTAACCATGCCCCCCATGCAGATCTAGGATCTCGAATCCGATCCTGGCCGCGCGCTGGGCGGCGGCAACGAACTCGCCCTTAACCCGCGCCATGTCCTCCAGGGTCATTTCCCGAGGGGCCGGCCAATTCGGATCGAAAGGCACGGCCGAGGGCCCAAGCGTTTGCCAACCCCCGTCGGCGATCGCGAGCGGCTGCCCCCCGGCGTTGGGTGGCAAGGTCGACGCCTTACGGCCCGCATGTGCTATCTGGATGCCCAGGCAGGCGGTCCCATGAGCCTTGCAGAAATCCACCACCCGCTTCATCGCGGCCTCTTGCGCGTCGTTCCAGAGGCCGGCGCAACGCGGCGTGATACGTCCAATATCCGAAACGTGAGTGGCCTCGGTGAAAACCAACCCACCAGCGCCCATGGACATCTGCCCGAGATGCATCAAGTGCCAATCGTCCATCAGGCCATCGTGGCTGATGTACTGGCACATGGGTGAAACCACGATGCGATTGTCCAATCGCAAGCCGCGAAGTTCGATGGGTGAAAAGAGTTGGCTCATGCATGCATCCTATTGTCTTGCCGTCGCCCCGGGCGGAGTCCATTCATGCACCAAGGCCAGAACCTTCAGGAAATCGCGCAGTCGCCGGTTCCAACGCGCGCGCGGCCGACCGTATCGAAGACTCCGGTGGAAATGGCGCCTTTGCCCCCGTCCACATTGGCCATGGTGACCAGCGCCCCCTCGATCTCCTCTCCCGCGACACGAGTCTGGCCCAAGGAACTTTCGATCAGCGTATCGTCGACGTCGATGGTAAAGGCGAATTCGTCTCCCGGCGCAAACCGCCGCAAGACGATTTCGATCTTCTGATCGCCGTCGGTCACGGCCGCCGCGGAGACAAGCGCATGGCCGCCGGTAGTGACTTCGAAAGGCTGGTACACCTCCACCCCTGCCCCTGCCGCACTCGTATCGAAGATCAATCCACCCCGAGCGCTCGACAGATCGATAGCGATCGACAGGCTTTCCAGTTCGCACTTCCCGACATTCTTCACAACAAAACGGTCTTTCGGCGCGCCTTCTACAAAGCGAACGTCCAGGTCCGCCAGCGCTGCCGGTATAAGGCTTAAGAACGCAACAGTCGTTGCTAGCGAACGAAAAAACATCAAAGCTTCTCCCAAGATTCACGCGTGCTCAACACATCGCACCTACCCTCCACTGAGCTACGGCACTGGCTGGCCCCGTCAAGCACAAGCCATCCAGTTCGCTGTCAGGACGCAGGCATGCATGGAGCACATACGATCTCGGCTTGATATGTCAGTAATTCTGACCAATTATAGAAGCAACGGAGCACGAAGTTCCGCTGTAATAGGTTACTTGGGGAGTCGGACGCCTCCACTTCGCTTTGAAGGAGGTTGAACGATGATATCGAAGCACGAAACGGCCACCCAGCCGACGGCTCACGCCACCACTCTCGATTATGCAGAGATTCAGCGCCTGGTCGCGCGTGGCCGCAACCTGCGCGCAAAGGCCATGCGCGAAACGGTGAAGAGCTTCTTCGCTTCGCTGACGTGGCGCTTCGAGCGCCCGAAGCCGATTGAGTCTCAATCGGCGGAGCTTGGGTCGCGCGAACTCTCCCACGGCGTCTAGAGGGCTTTGGCGCGCGGCCATGGGCGAATCGCCCGCCGGGGCTCGTCAAAGGCGGCCAAACGCCCGGGTGGAACCTGATTTTCGGCCATGGAGGCTTTGCCCGCGTAAAGCGTTACCCGGTGCCGGCCCAGACAGAGGCCGGCACCATAACATCGCCGCGCGCCAGCAGCCGCGCCGTGCGCAGAATGCCAGCCGAACGCAGGACAAACTTGTTCGCCCCGGTTTCAGCGTCGGCGGTAACCTCGATCTTGCCGGAGGGATGCTCGATCACGACCGTGACGGGGTTGCCGTCCGGGCGCTCGGCCAAACCTTCCGCGACCGTATCCGGCGCCAGCACACAGGAGGCCAGGCACTGAGCACCGGTCACGGCCATGGAGGGATGGCAGTTCCAGGGCATGAAATAGCGTGCCGTCACCGCCCCGCCCTCGCGTGGCGCGGCCAAAATCGCGAACTTCGGGGTGACGGACTTGCGGACGTCGCCGAGGCCCATCCGTGAACCGGCCTCGATCCGGATCGCCTCCATGCGCTCGAAGAACGCCCGGTTTGCATCCAGTTCCTCCCGGGTCTCATAGCCGCTCAAGCCGAAGGACTCCGCCCGCGCGATAGCAAGCGGCATAGCCACGTCCATGCAGGTGATCTCAATTCCATCGATGATCTCCCGCGCCTGGCCGGTGGGCAGCAGCGCGCCGGTGGCCGAGCCCACCACGTCCATGAAGTTGAGGCGGATGGGCGCGCCCGCACCCGGAACGCCCGCGATCTCCGTCTCGCCGTCATAGCGCACCGCGCCGCCGGGCGTCTGGACCGTGGCCTCGATCAAGGCGCCGGTGTTGACCGCTCGGATCCGTACCTGGGTTTCCGGCCCCGAAGCTTCGATAAGCCCCATCTCGATCGCCGCGGGGCCGACACCCGCCAGGATATTGCCGCAGGTTGGCTTGAAGTCGACGAGCCGCTCCTCGACGGCCACCTGGGCGAAGAAATAGTCGACATCCGCCCAGTCGTGCTCGGACGGGGAGAGCATGGCCACCTTCGTGGTGACGGCCGCACCGCCGCCGATGCCGTCGATGTTCAGGGGATGCCCCGCCCCCACCACTGCCATCAGCACCTCAGCCAAGGTCTCCCGATCCTCGGGCAGGGCACCGCGCCGGAAATAGGGGCCCCGCGAGGTGCCGCCGCGCAGGAACAAGAAGGGGATCGCCGTTTGAGCCATCTCAAATCCCTCCAAACGGCCAGGGAAGCTCGACGAACTCCTGCAAAAGTCCCGGCGGAAAATCCCGGTTGAGCAGGTACGCCATCACCAGGACGAAGCCAACCCCGGCCGCGGTCAGGATCGCGGTGCGCGGCCAATTCTCCCGCCCGCGCAACGTCAGAAAAGCGACGAAGAAGACGCCGAGCGCGATCACGAAACCGAAGAGCGCCGTCAGGACCAAGAGCGAGATGAACCAGAACAAGGTCGGCCAGAGCCCGATGGGGGCGCTCGCGTCCTCGCCGGTATGCTCACCATCGGCGAAGAGAGGGGAGGACTCGGGGCTGCGCCGCATTTGAACCAACAAGATCAAGGCACCAATCAGGGAAAGCCCCGCCACGGTCACCGGGAAGACCTTATCGATCATGACCGATACGCTAAGAGCATCGATCAACGCGACGGCCAGAAACGCGGCGACCGCCAGCGTGAAGATCACGGGCGCGCGCTTGCCGCCGGTGTTCTCGGCCGTATCGCGCGGTTGCAAAGCCTTGGATTGGCGCGCCCCCAGCCAGATCGACACGACGATGACCACGATCAGAATTATGGACATCGGCGAGAAGAGATAGCTCAGCCCATCGCCGAAGCCGCGGTTGAAGCGCGACATCGCGATCTGCGTGGCCTGGTAGGTGTAGACCTCCGCCTGACTTGCCAGGACGAAGCCGATCAGAAACGCCGGGCGCGGCCAGTCAAAGCGGCGCAAGAAGATCCCCAGCATGCCGATGCCGACCAGCGCCGCTAGGTCCCAAAGCGTCTGTTTGGACTGGAAGGCGGCGAATGAGATCATCATGAAGAGAAACGGCACGAGCAGGACGAAGCGAATCGTCGTTAATCGGGCAATACCCGGCGACAGGAAGATGCAGAGGCCCGCCCCCACGACATTCGCCAAGGCCAGCGACCAGACGATGGTGTAGGTGACCGGCAAGTCGTTGCGGATCATCTGCGGCCCGGCCTCGTAGCCCAGCAGGATCATTCCGCCGATGAAGACCGCCATGGAGCCAGAGCCCGGAATGCCGAACAGCAGGGTCGGCACCAGGCCGCCACCCTCCTTGGCGTTGTTGGAGCTTTCCGGGCCGATCACGCCGCGGATCTCGCCCTTGCCGAACTTCGAGCGGTCGCGCGTGGTCTGCATGGTGTGGCCGTAGGCGATCCAGTCCACCACCGACCCGCCCAAGCCCGGGATCACCCCGACCACCACGCCGATCACCGCACAGCGGATCGACAGCCAGATGTTGGCGAACCAGTCGCGAATGCCGTCGAGCCAGCCAGCGCCTAGCTTCGCTTCGCCTGAGATCGCCCGGTCCTGGCGCAGCAGCGAGATGATTTCCGGAATCGCGAAGATCCCGAGCCCGACGATGACGAGGCTAAAGCCGTCCTGCAGGTACCAGGACCCGAAATCCATGCGCGAGGAGCCTTGGGCCGGCGCCTCGCCGATGGCGCCGACCATCATGCCCAGGCCGGCGGTCACCAAGCCCTTCAGGAGCACCCGGCCGGCCAGGACACCGACCATGGAGAATCCGAGGATCGTCAGCAGCAGCAGTTGCGGCACCCCGAAGGCCAGAACCAGCGGGCGCGCGATCAGGATGAAGAAAGTCAGGACGACCGCGCCGAAGAGCCCGCCGAATAGGGAGGACACGAAGGCCGCCGCCAGGGCGCGCGCCGCCTGGCCCTGCTTGGACAGTGGAAATCCGTCCAGGACCGTCGCTTGGGACGCCGAGGATCCCGGTATGCCCAAAAGCACCGAGGCGAAGGTGTCCGAGGTTGGAATCACCGCCACCAGGCCGACCATCATGGAGAGGCCGGAAATCGGGTCCATGCCATAGATGAACGGCAGCACGAGGGACAGGCCGGCGATTCCGCCCAGGCCAGGGAAGACGCCCACCGAAAGGCCCAGCACGACCCCCAAAATCAGGTAGCCAATCGCCGTGGGTGTCAGGATCAGCGCGAAGGCTTCGTTCAAAGCCGGCAGCGCGACGGTCAGGAATTCCATGACTTACCGCCTTGCGTCCTAGGAAGAGGCGGAGGGAGCCTCCAAGCAAGACTTACGGTCGCGCGACCATCGGGTCTCGCCCCCACCCGTTAAGGACGCGCGCGGTGGACAGGGCGCCGGGCCGACCGCGTCGGCGCCGGCGCCCCAACCGGTTAGCCCAGCTCGACGCCGTAGCGCTCCTTGAGCCAGTTCTTGATCCAATCCGTCGCTTCCGGATCGACCACGGTCCCGAGCTGCAAGCGCTTCTCGGCGGCAGCACCCGTGGACTGCGGATAGACGCCAAGGCGCTTGACGGAAATTTCCGCGAAGTCCGGGCGCTCGGTCACCGCCTTGAAGGCCGCGGAGTAGGTGTCCACGATCTCATCGGGGGTGCCGTTTGGCAGGAACACCATCTTCTGAGCCGGAAAGCCGGCGATGAAGAAGGCTTTCCAGGCGTCCCACGCGGGGCCCGAGGGCTCCTCGCCCTTCACCTGGGTGTAGACCTCCTTGAAGGTCGGCACGTCCGGGAAGGTCGGATCGCGCACGATGTTGCCGTCATCGTCCAAGGCGCCCCAGGTCATGATCGGAACCGCATCACCCTGCTCGACCAGCGGCATCACCTTGCTGAGGAAGGCCGAGCTGGTCTGATAGTCGATGTTGGCCTCGCCGCGCTCGAACATCAGGCGGCCGTCGCCCCGGCCCTTGATGCCGAACACGGGATCGACCCGCATGCCTAGCATTTCCCAAGCCAGCAGAGGAACGAGGTCCAGACGGGTGGCCCCCTGGCTGCCGTAAATGAAGTCGGTGTTGTCGATCACCGCTTGGGGATCCTTGGCCCACTCGGCGGCCAAATCCTTGGGCAGATAGGCAACGCCGCCGGTCGCCGAGGCCAGCACGACATTCCAATCCGCGTAGTCGAACTTCACGCGCGGGTCGCCCAGCAGATAGGGGAACTGCGTGGAGCCGGAGGTGCCGAGGATGGTCAAGCCATCGGGCTTCGCGCGGCTCGCGAAGAAATTCGCCCCCTTGGTGGAGCCGGCGCCCGGCATGTTCTTCACGACCACCGTGGGGTTGCCCGGCAGGGCTTCGGCCAGCAGCGGGGCATAGAAGCGCGCCCACTTGTCGGAGCCGCCGCCTTCAGAGAAGGGAATGATCCACTCGATGGTTTCGCCTTCGAAGGAAACCTGTGCCCAAGCCGGCGCGGCCAGGACCATGGCGGCACCCGCGGCAAGCCCAAGCGCCGCGCGCCGCGTGACGCGTTGTAGATTGCTCATGTCGTTCTCCCTAATTTTCACTTTTCTTGCTTCGGAAGCTTCGGAGGCGAGGTCCGCCGAGCCCCTGTCGTTAAGCAACACCCGTCCCTAAAAGCACCAAGGCGCCGGACGGGGCAAGACCCGTCACCCGCTTCACGCCTAATCGCTCACTGTCCATCCTAGGGCACAAGCCTGTCCAAAGCCTGTCAAAACCGCACGGAAGCTCAAGGAAATCCCGAGCCAGACCTCCCACAGCGAGACCTTAACCCTTCGAGTCTTCCGCCTCGGGGTCGAGCAGCCGGTGCAGGTGCACGACGAAATATCGCATATGCGCGTCGTCAACGGTGCGCTGCGCCGCGCCGCGCCAGGCGGCCAAGGCGGAGTCGTAGTCAGGATAGATCCCAACCACGTCGAGGTTCTCCAAGTCGGCGAAGGTGGTGCCGTGGGGATCCTCCAGCTCACCGCCGAAGACCAGATGGAGAAGTTGTTTAGCCATAGCTGCCCTCCAGCGGTGGCGAGGTGGCGAAACCGCGCGCCCAATTTCTGTCCCGCGCAAGAAAAACAGCAATCGCGGCATGAGGCAAGGCGCTGGACTCCTTGCCCGCTGGGGCGGCAAATTATGGCCGGAGGTGGACAAAAGCGCGCTTTCGGCGGGTGGGCCATGCGGATCGTCTTGATCGAGGATAACGAGATGCTCGCAAACGGCGTGGAAAAAGCCCTGCGGGATCAGGGGCACGCCGTGGACTGGCTGGCCGATGGCTTGGCCGGAGATGCCTTTCTGGCCAGCAGCGGCGCGAACCTAGCCATCGTTGATGTCAATCTTCCCGGCATGAACGGACTTGAAGTCATTCGGTCCTTGCGCGCGCGCGGCGATCAGATCCCGGTGTTGATCCTAACCGCCCGCGATCGCACCGCCGACTGCGTGGAGGGCCTGGACGCGGGTGCGGACGACTATCTGGTCAAGCCCTTCGAGATGGCCGAGCTCTTGGCGCGCATTCGGGCCTTGGCGCGCCGCCGGGGCGATCTGCGGCCCAAGGAGGTTGTCATCGGCGCATTGCGTTTCGACCATGGGGATCGAAGCTTGCTCGGCCCGGCCGGGCGGATCGAGCTGCCACGCCGCGAAATGGCCCTCTTCGAGTTCCTGCTCGAGCATCGGGGCCGCATCTCCTCCAAGGACGCGATCGCCGAGGCGCTTTACGGCGTTGGCGCGGATGTTGAGGAGAACGCCGTGGAGCTATTGATTTCGCGCCTGCGCCGGAAGCTGGCCGGCTGCGGCGCCGAGATCAAGACGGCCCGCGGCCTTGGCTACATGTTGGACGCTTGAAGCGCCTCGCCGCCATGCTCCGCTCCCTTCGCACGCGCATCTTCTTGCTGATCGTCTTGCCGCTGATCGCGGTGGCGCTGGTGGCGGCCGTCCTGCGCCATATGGTCGCCGCCGAGAACGCCGAACGGCTCTACGACAACACCCTGCACGCGGTCGGCATGACGATTTCCAGGGACGTGGTGCTGAGCGAAGGCGACGTGCTGGCCGAGGAATTGCTCGACTCCCTCGTCTACACCTTGGGCGATCCGATCTATTACCGGGTCACCGGGCCAGATGGCGTTTTCGTAACGGGCTATTCCATCCCGCCCGAGCCGCTTGAGACGGTGGAGCCGCCCACCTCGCGGCCTCAATTCTATGACGGCGTCTACTACGGCGATCCAGTGCGGGTCCTGACCTTCCGCGAGTTCATCGCCGAACCTGAATTCGGCGGCCTGGTGACGGTTCAAGTCTGGCAGACCAAGCGTCAGCGCGAAGCCCATAGCTGGCGGCTGGTCGGCGTTTCAGCAGCGGTCATGGCCGCGATCATTCTCTCGGCGGGCGCCATCGTCTGGTTCGGCATCAACCTCGGCCTCAAGCCACTATCCGATCTGCGCGAGGCGGTCGAGCGCCGCTCGCCCGACGATCTGGGGCCGATCCGGCGGCCCGTTCCACCGGAGGTAAGCAGCTTGGTGGCGGCGATGAATGCGCTCTTTGCCCGGCTCTCAAGCGCCTTCGCCCAGCGGGACAGCTTCATCTCCAACGCCGCCCATCAACTGCGCAATCCCATCGCCGGTATTCAAGCCCAGGCGGAAGCGGCAATGAGTGCGCCCAACGAAGCGGAGCTGCGCGACCGGGTCGCCTCGGTGGCCGAGGCCGCCCGCCGGACCAGCCGCCTGACGCAACAGCTCCTGTCCTTAGAAAAAGCGCGAGGGCGAGACAGCAGCCAACGCGATGCGGAGGTGCATCTCGAGGACCTCGCCTCGACCGTCATGAAGGCCCATGCCCCGGGGGCCTTACGCCGCGGCATCAAGATCGACTTCGAGGTGGAGGGCGAAAAGGCGCCCCTGCGCGGCGATCCGGTGATGATCTCAGAAGCCGTCGACAATCTCTTTGACAACGCCCTGCGCTACGGCTGCCCCCAGGGCGGCGAAGTCAGCGTACGCGTCGCCTTCGAGCCCGAAGCCGCTCGATTGGTCGTACAGGACCAAGGCCCAGGTGTGCCGGAGGATCAGCGAGAGCGGATCTTCGAGCGCTTTCATCGGGCCAATGAAGACGGCTTGGATGGCTGCGGCCTTGGGCTGCCCATTGTCGTGGAGGTGGCCGAACGCCATGGCGGCGCGGTGCATCTCGCCGAGACCGCGAAGGGCGCCAGGTTCGACCTCACCCTGCCCTATGGCGCCTAAGTGGGGGTTGGGCCGGGGGCGGGAGCCGCCGCGCGCGCCAAAGCGATGAAGGCCCCGGCGGCTGCGGACTGGGCGCCGCGCCGAGACACGAGGAAAATCCGGGCCGTGAGGCTCTCGTGCTCGGCGAGCCGCCGGTAGACGATCCCCTCCAGGTGCATGCGGCAGAAGCTTTCCGGAACCAGGGTGACGCCAAGCCCGGCCGCGACCAGGTTCAAGGTCGCCCCGACCCAAGGTGCTTCTTGCGCCGTCCTTGGGACGAAACCGGCCGCGTTGCAGGCGGCGATGATCGAATCGTAGAGCCCCGCGCCCGTGGCGCGGCGGTAGAGAACGAAGGGCTGGTCCGCCAAGTCCGCCAGCGGCAGCGGCGTATCGCCCTCCGCCGCCAAAGAGTGCCCAAGAGGAAAGGCCGCGACCATGGGCTCCTCGGCCAGCAAATAGGCCGCGAAGCCAAGCTCCCTGGGGGGCGCGACGCGCACAAAGGCCACATCCAAGCGGTCCGACCGCAGGGCCTGGGCCAATTCCGCCGATCCACTTTCCCTGAGCGCCAACGAGATGCCAGGCGCCTTGTCGCGGAATTGGCGGATGATGCCTTGCACCAGCGGGTGGAAGGTTGCCGAACTTGTCAGGCCGAGGACAACCCGCCCTTGCTCGCCCCTGGCGGTGCGCCGGACGCGGGCGAGCGCCCGCTCTACATCCTCAAGAATTCCGCGCGCATCCTCGAAGAACACCTCCCCGACCTCGGTGAGCTCGACACCGCGCGGCCGCCTCCGGAAGAGACGAACGCCCAATTCCCCCTCCAAAGCCTTGATCTGCTGACTCAAAGGCGGTTGCTGAATCCCCAGGCGCTCGGCAGCGCGGGTGATATGCCCCTCCTCCGCCACGGCCACGAAATAGCGCAAGTGCCGAAGCTCCAACCCATATCTCCTGCATATGAATATTGGGCTCAATATATATTAGATTGAATGTCAGGAGCTGCCTATCTTTTCTTCAACGACGCGATCACGCGAATTCTGGAGATCATCCAATGACTCATCACAGCGCAATCCCCAACTTGGCGTCTGTCCTCGGCGCGCCGCGCTTTTCCAGCTTTTTCCAGGACATCGCCGAGCGGCTCGAAACCTACAGCCGCTATATCGGCGCGGGCCGGGAGATCGGCCGGCTGTTGAACAAAACCGATGCGGAGCTGGCCAACCTTGGGCTGAGGCGCGAAGAGGTCGCCGCGAAGACCTTCGCCGACCACGGCCTGCGCATCGGACAGTAGGTCGTTCCAAGCGCTTCGGAGGTTTAGCCGGGCTTTCCGGCCAGACCGGGAAAAAGGCCGTTCAAGCCATCAGCCAGCATTCCCATGGCGATGGCCGCCAGCACCATACCCATCACCCGGGTGACGACCCCCATCCCCGCCTGCCCCAGATGCTCGGAGATCGGGGCCGCGAAGCGGAATAAAAGCCCGGTAAGGGCCGCGAGCGCCGCGATGACGATGGAGACTTCTAGCTTGTTCAGGACCGAGGCGTCCTGATGGGCCGCGACCAAGACCGTCGCCATTGTGCCCGGTCCCGCCACAATGGGTATGGATAAGGGCACCACGGCGACCGACGCGCGCGATTGAGCATCCTTCAGCTCGGCGTCCGAATGAGCGTGCTCTGAGCGGTTGAACAGCATGTTGAGGCCGATCAGCAGGATGATGATGCCTCCGGCCGCCCGCAGCGAATCAACCGTGATGCCGAAGACTTTGAGCAGCAGCGAACCCGTCCAGGTCACGATCACCAGGATGACGGTCACGGAGAGCGCGCACATCCAGGCGGTTCTGGCCACCTGCTTGGGCGGCTTATCCGCTGTCATGCTCGCGAAAATTCCGAGATTGCCGACCGGATTCATCATGGAGAACAATGCCGCCACGAAGCTCGCCAGCGCGGCTTCAGGAATCATCCTCGTCCTCCGTCCAAAATTCGTTCCCGCCTAACACCCGAGCTTTTCAGCGAGTTCCACGAAATCCTCGGCGATGAAATCCCAATCTTCCTCCGCCTTGAAATCCTGAGTCTGGTGCGGGCCGTATTCCTCCGGGCGCGCCACGAAGGCCGTGCCGAGGCCCAAGGCGCGCGCGGCGGCAAGGTCCGAGTTGTGGGCCGCGACCATCATGCAGTCCGCGGGCGGAAGACTTAGGGCTTCCGCCGATTTCAGGTAGACCGCCGGCATGGGCTTGTAGTCCCGCGCCACTTCCGACCCCAGAACCGTGTCCCACGGCAGGGCGGCAAAGCGCGCCAGATTGACCATCAGCGAGAAATTGCCGTTCGAAACCGGGGCTAAGATAAAGCGCGGCTTCATGCGGTTGAGGCCCGGAACCACGTCCGCCCAGGGCACAAGCCGGTGCCACGCGGTCGTCAGGTAGGCTCGGTCCTCCGGGCCGACGGCCTCCAAATCGAACTCGCTAAGCACCCGGTCAAGGTTCTCGCGGTGCAGAACGTCGAGCTTCACGTAGCCGCGCTCGCCGCGGCGCACCGGCTCCATCGAGGGCTGATAAAGGGCGCGCCAGCGGTCTGCCATGGCGTACCAATCGCGCTCCAGCCCCTGTGCCGCCCCGAAGCGGCGCAGTTCCCTCGCGATGCTGTCACGCCAGTTCACCACGGTGCCAAAAACATCGAAAAAGAGGGCTTTAGTCATGGAGTCTCGCCTTCATCCAGCAGTTTGGGGCGGTCAGCAGTGTTGAGCATTCCCGTGAATCGGGCCAGCGCCGATCATGGCGAAAGAGTGCAGCCCTGAAAACCCCGGCCGCCGGCGAACCTTCGGCTGAATCGGCTGTTCTCATATTTGAATTGGATCTTATGCTGGGCTCGGCTCGGAAGGGCCCAAGAAACACAATGCCCAAAGTGCTTGGGCATAGCCGGGGAGGTGACCTTCACGAATGGCCAAAATCGATCGACTTGAAACCGGGCTCTATCGCCTGCCGTTGGCCGAGGTTCTGGTGGACGCCATGCACGGCGCCCACCATGCCTTTGAGATCATCACGGTCACGGTGCACGACGTGGAGGGTGCCCAAGGCGTGGGCTACACCTTCACCGGCGGGCGCAACGGCGGTGCCATCCATGACGTGGTATCTCGCGAGATCCCGGACATCGTTGCCGGGCAGGACGCCGACCTCGTCGAATACCTTTGGCAACGCGTCTGGTGGGCGACCCACTACGGCGGCAAGGGCGGCCCGACGGTGCTGGCCCTCTCCGCCTTCGATATGGCGCTATGGGACCTCAAGGCCAAGCGCGCCGGTCTGCCGCTCTGGCGGCTGCTTGGGGGCTTCGATCCCGCCGTGCCTTGCTACGCGGGCGGGATCGATTTGCATCTCGGGCCCGAGGAGTTGATCGATCAGTCGGAGAGGAACCTGGAGCGGGGCTTCCGCGCCCTGAAGATGAAGGTCGGCCGCGAGAACCTCTCCGAGGATGTGGCGAAGCTCGCCGCCATGCGCGGGCACTTCGGCGACAGCTTTCCCCTCATGATCGATGCCAATATGAAGTGGAGCGTTGACGAGGCAATCCGAGCGGCCAGGGCCTTCCGGCCCTATGATCCGGTGTGGCTGGAAGAGCCGATCATTCCCGACGACGTCCAGGGCCACGCAAGGGTCGCGCGCGAGGGTGGGCTGCCGATTGCGTCCGGCGAGAACATGCGCACGCTCTGGGAGTTCAAACAGGCCATCGCGGCGGGTGGGGTGAGCTTTCCCGAGCCGGACGTGACGAATTGCGGCGGGATCACGCCCTTCATGAAAATCGCGCACCTAGCCGAGGCCTTCAACCTGCCAGTCACCTCGCATGGAGCCCACGACGTTACGGTGCACTTGCTGGCGGCGCTGCCAAACCGGTCTTACCTGGAAGCCCACGGTTTCGGCTTGGACGAATTCGTCGAGGAGCCGATGCGGATCGTGGAAGGAAACGCCCTGGCGCCCGACCGCCCAGGGCATGGTATCGTATTCGATTGGAACGGCCTGGCGGGGCTTCGCGCCGACCGCTGACGCTATGGATGGAACGCCATGAATCTGACGCCCGCGCAGGAAGAAAGCTTCGCGAGAGACGGCTACCTGGTGGTGGAGGGCGTGCTCGACCAGGAAACGGTCATCCAGCCGGTTCGCGACGAGTACGCGGCCCTATTAGACGCGCTCTACGATGCGTGGCACCGCGAGGGCCTGGTGAAGATCGCGCCTGAAACCCTGGATTTCGACGGCAAGCTGCGCGAAGCCTACCGGGCCGGCTGCGATTGGTTCCAGCCCATGGATATTTCGCTTCCCGGCGACCGCATCATGGCCGATACGCCAATGCATTTTGGGCCGGCGGTGTTCAACCTGCTCACCTGTCCCCGGCTCTTGGACCTCGTCGAGGCTTTCATCGGCCCGGAAATCACCTCGAACCCGATCCAGCATGTCCGGATCAAGCCCCCGGCGCCCGAGCTCAAGGCGAACGAAGTCCGCCCCCATGTGGGGCCGACCCGATGGCATCAAGACCGTGGGGTCGCGCATCCCGAGGCCGACACAACGAAAATCGTCACCGTCTGGTGCGCGATTTCCGACGCGACCACGCAGAACGGCTGCCTGCAAGTCATTCCGGGGGCGCACAAAGGGGAACTGCTGCCTCACTGCCCGCAAACCCAGCTTTCCATCGTCGAATCCGCCCTCGACTCCAGCCGCGCCCGCCCCGTTCCGGTCAAGAGCGGGGGTGTATTGTTCCTCGATCCGGGTTTGCCCCATTCCTCCCTGGACAACCGCAGCCAGGGATTTCGCTGGTCCTTCGACATTCGCTACAGCCGCACCGGCGACCCGACCGGTCGGGCGCACTTCCCAAGCTTCGTGGCGCGAAGCCGCGAGAATCCGGACAGCGTGCTGAAATCTTGGGAGGTTTGGCGGAAAATGTGGGAAGACGCCCGCGCCCGCCTTGCGGAGCAGCCGCATATCCCGATCCACCGCTGGCGCGCCGACGCCCCGCACTGTGCCTAGGATTTTCAGGTCCTTTTGAGACCGCGCGAGGTTTCGCACGCTGGAGTGTGGCATTAGGGGTATGCACCGGCGGGTGGAATTCAAATATACTACCAGCATATGACTCGCAGCGCGGAGGCTCCGTTGGACGACGGCTTTCTTCGCTGGCTCGAGAACTTGGGGTTAAGCGCCTACGCCGAAACCTTCCGCGCCAACGACGTGGATTTCGAAGCGCTTCCTTATCTCGACGATAGCGATTTGAAGGAATTGGGAGTTTCGCTCGGCCACCGGCGCCGGTTGCTGGCGGCCGCCGCCGAGCTTGCACCCCGCCCGCCGGTCGAGGCGCCAGCGCCGGCGCCCGTTGCACCGCTCGACGATGAAGAAGCCGTCGAGCGCCGGCTCCTTACCGTAATGTTCGTGGACATGGTCGACTCGACTCCCTTGGCGGAGAGCCTGGACCCGGAAGATCTCCACGAACTGATCCGCAGCTACCAGATCGCCGTTACGGCCGCCGTGGTGCGCTACGAAGGCTACGTGGCGAAGTTTCTCGGGGATGGCGTTCTGGCTTACTTTGGCTGGCCCCTGGCTCACGAGGACGAGGCGGAACGGGCGGTGCGCGCCGCGCGTGATGCCCTGGCCGCCATCAAGAGGATTGGCGAGAAGGGAAAGATCGCGCTGCAAGCCCGCGCCGGGATCGCGAGCGGGGAAGTGGTGGTGGGCAATATTGTTGGAGAGCTTGCTTCCGACGACGCGGCGGCGATCGGCGCGACTCCAGGCCTCGCGGACCGACTACAGCGGGTCGCCGGCCCGTTCGAGATCGTGATCGGCCCCATGACTCGCCAGCTGCTCGGCAGCACCTTCGAGGTCGAGGACCTGGGCGCGCGGGATCTGAAGGGTTTCGCCGAACCGGTGCCGGTATGGCGTGTGCTCGGCGTAAACCCCGCGGAAACCCGGTTCGAAGCCTCACATGGCGAGCCCCTCGCGGGCCTGGTTGGCCGCACACACGAACTTGGCCTGTTACGCGACCGCTGGGATCTCGCCAAGGAAGGGGAAGGCCAAGTCGTCTTGCTTGTCGGGGAGGCGGGGATCGGCAAGTCGCGGCTCGTTCAGGAATTCCGGCGCGAGATCGCCGACGATCCGCGCTTCGGATTCCGCTACCAGTGCTCGCCCCACCACACGAACAGCGCGTTTTACCCAGTCATCCAGCAGCTACGCCGTGCGGCCGGAATCTCCGACGAGGATAGTCCGAAGGTCAAGCAACAGAAGATCGAGACCCTACTGAAGCTCACCCCGGGGCACTTCGAGAACGCGGCACCCTTGCTATCGAATCTGTTGAGGATTCCCGCCGACCCGGCCGCTCCCCCACTTAACATGCCGCCACAGCAACTGCGCCAGCGCACCACCGAATGCCTAGTGGCACAAGTCTCCGCGCTCAGCCGTCGCCACGCGATCCTGCTGGTTATCGAGGACGCCCATTGGGCCGATCCCTCAATGCTCGATTATGCGAGCGAGTTGATTAAGGGAATCGAGGATCAGCGGGTGCTGATGGTGGTCACCTACAGGACGGAGCTCGAGACGGAGTGGCCGGATCGCTCACACCTGACGGCGATCATGCTCAACCGGATCGGCCGGCGGCACTCCACGGAGATTGCCGAGGCAATCGCTGGCCAGGGTTTGGGGGACGGTATGATTTCCCAGATCGTGCAGCGCGCCGACGGTGTCCCGCTGCACGTCGAGGAGCTCACGAAAACCGCCCTCGAGTCGGAGACCGCGACCGGTGAGGGGGCGGACCCGGTGCCCACCAGCCTGCATACCTCGCTTGTGGCCCGCCTCGACCGCCTCGGAGAAGCGAAAAAGATCGCGCAGATCGGCTCCGTGATCGGCCGCGAGTTCCGGCACGATCTGCTGAGCGAACTAGCCAAGGACACCCAAGTCGCCATCGACGAGGCGCTCGACCGCTTGGTGGCCTCGGGCTTGGTGGTCCGGCGCGGCGCGCCGCCGATGGCAACCTACAACTTCAAGCATGCCCTAGTGCAGGACGCAGCCTACGCGACCCTCTTGGTCAGCCGCCGCAAACGGCTGCACCGGGCCATTGTCGAGATGCTGGAGGCGCTGCTGGACGCGGAAAACCGCGAGAACATCGACCTCATCGCTCATCACGCCATGCAGGCCAAGGACTGGACCCGGGCCTTCGATTATTTCAAGGAAGCAGGGGAAGACGCGGTGGCCCGTTCGGCCCTGCCCGAGGCGGCGGGACTGCTCAAGCAAGCCCTGGCCGCCTCGCGAAACCTCGAAGAAAGCCCGGAGCTCTTCAAGCAAACGGTCGCTCTGCTGTTTCAACTGCGCAACGTCCTATGGGCGCTGGGGCAGTTCGAGGAGATTCTGCAGTATCTCGAAGATGCCGAGCGTCTAGCGATCGGCCTGGGCGACGAGGTCTTGCGCGGCTGGGTATCGGTCTACCGGGGTGCCAGCCTTTGGCAGGTCGGCCGCTCCGATCTGGCGAAGGCCGCCGTCTCGCACGGGCGCGAGATCGGCGAAGCGCACGACGACCTTTCGCTGCAAGTCGCCGCGAACTTCTATCTGGGCTGTGCCCACGTGACCTCCGGGGAATTCCGGGTCGCCGAAGTCTATTTCAAGCAGGTAATCGACGCGCTGCCGGGCGAGCTGGCGGAAGAGAAATGCGGGCTGCCCTTCGCGCCCTCGATCATCTCCAGGTCATGGCTGGTTTGGTCTCTGGCCGAGCGCGGCGAGTTCTCCACGGCCGACACCCATGCACGCTTCGCGGTGAACCTCGCGGACGCGACGGGCCACCCCTTCAACCGCGCCCATATCTACTACGATGTCGGGTATTTCCAGATGGTGCGCGGAGACCTGAAGGGCGCCATCTCCACCTTGGACAACGCGGTGGATTTGATTGAATCCTGGAGCTTGACTTACCTCTCGCCGTTCACTGTGGGCTTTCTCGGCTATGCCCATCTGGGCGCCGGAGACACCGAAGGCGCCATTCGCCTGCTCGAGGAGGCGGTGGAGAGCTACGAGCGCATCCGGCTTGGGCTCTTCAAGTCCCTGGTCGGGGTCCAGCTGGCAAGCGCTTATCTGCGCGCCGACCGAGTCGAGGAGGCCTGCGCCCGCTTGGAGCGCGCCCTGCGGACCGCGCGGGAACGGGGCGAGTCCGGTCACGAGACTCACGGCCTTCTAGTCCTCGGCGACCTCGCCGCCAGAGCCCTGGGCGACGGCGGTGTCGAGGCCAAGCGCATCTACGAGCGCGTTCTCAAAAGATCCCGCGAATTGGGCATGATGCCGCTCGAGGCCCAATGCCGCAAAAGGATCGCGCGGATGGAAAAGGGCGAGGCCACACAGCAGCCCCACCCTTGCGCCGACCACATCCAGGGACTCGTGAAGACCCTGGAAACCGAAGGAGCCGGCGAGGCCCGAAAATCGGCCCGCTCCCCGTCCTAGCGCCCGGCTAGCTGAGCTCTTCGTCTTTCCAGTACTTCGTGCCCTGGATCGTGGCCTGGAGCGCCAGTCCGTTCTTGGTGATTTGGTAGAGCTTGATGCCAGGCGCCACATCCACGGCACCGGCCCAGGCGTCACCCTTGTCTTCCGACTTCGCGGCGGCATCCGCTTGCGCGCTGGCATCCCAGCCGCTGTCGACGAATTGGTCCAAGGCCTCTTCAGAGGTGAAGACGAAGATGCCTCGAAAATCCTTCGCGCCAAGACCCAGGCCGAGACCGCCCGTCGCCATCTTCATGTAGTGTGTCTGGCTGGAGCGGTTGTCCTCGACAACGCCGTGGCCACCACCCGCCGAAAGCAGAATAATGTGCACGCCGACATTGCTGAAAACCGCGTACCCGGCGGCTTGGCTAATCTGGTCACGTGCCTGCGGCTCGAGCTCATAAAGCTCGGCCAAGGTCTCGGCTTTCATTTGCTGAGCCGCGCTGCGCTTTTCCTGAGCCGTGTCGCCTTCTGGAGACATGCACCCGGCCACAAGAAACAGGATCGCGGCCCACGGCGAGATCGCTCTGATCGACATCAAGGCCTCCAATACATTTCAAAACCATCCCAGAGACAAGACTGTCAGGCGCAGCTTCGCCATCGATCAGGCCTGTCCGGGTTTCGTTGATTTCAAGCTTTTAGAGCCGGTTTCGGCGCCGCGCGCAGCCGGCTCTCTCGGCGGGGCCATCGCCATGCGCAACAAGGCCCTTCTCTCAGGTGTTTCCCGAACTGCTGCGCAGTCTAGTCGCGACTTGGTTAAGGAATCTTTAGGAGCCGGGTGACCGCCTTGCCTATTCCTCCGGGCCGATAGAATAGGGCCGGTCTCTCCAAAACGCCCCGGTCCGGCCAATGCCTTTCCCGACATCCAACAAGGCTTGCATGTAGTCGGAATCGAAATCCGTCGAGCCCGTCGCCTCGAAGCTCTCCGGAATCGAGATCATCTTGAAAGCGATGCCGTCACGACGGCTGACCCGAAAGATCCGTTCAACATCGGCATTGAGCTGGTTTTGCAGCAGCGTGCGCACGGCACGGCCGGCAATCGACAGGGTGCCGGTCGGTGCGGGGTCGTAGCGCGTTTGCTTATTGCTATTCACGATCAAGTAGATTTCGCGCCGAAAATTCACGCCTAGCATTTCATCCATGCGCGCCACCGGAATTTGCGATGGGTAGGCAAAGACGCTGTGAGACAGCCCGCCATCCACGTGCAATTCGGTGAAGGTTCTTTCGCCCAATTCGAACTCGATCGGCACCGGCGGGAAAAAGACGGGAATAGCGGTCGATGCCTGGATAATCTTGCGAATAAGCCGCACGGCTTCTTGATCCCGGCGCGCGGCGATCGCGCCGACATTCCAGACCACCGGCCTGCGGGCGTCGAAATGTGTCGTGATGATGTAAAGATCCCGCCCCTTCTCGTGCTCCTCCGCGATCGCCTCGATCAGCTCCAGCGTGACATGGTTTTCGATCTGCCGCCGTAGCGGTGCCGTATCGGCCAACGCCGATCCGAACAGCAGCCCGCCCAGGAATGTCAGTTCAAAGACGTCCTCTCGCGCCCCTGAAGCGTAAATATCCAGAATGATCTCGTCATAGTCCGGGCCAAGAAAGGCGAAAGGGGCGATAATCGCTCCGGTGCTGACACCGGTAACAACATCGAACTCAATCCGCTTTCCGCTTTCCGTCCAGCCAGCGAGAACCCCCGCGCCGAATGCCCCGTTCGCCCCTCCACCGGAGATCGCGAGCAACCGGGAATAGGGATCCGTGCCCGAAATGGGGTCCTTACCGCCGGGATAGCGCTCTTTCAGCAAACGCGCGTTCTCACTGACCCTCTCCTCGAAATTCGGCGGCAGTTCGTCCCCCCAAAAACGGTCTTCGAAAATTTCCTGCAAGCTCGTCTCTTGAAAGTCAGCCGCGGACAGGGGGCGATGATTCACCGGCTGCGAGCAGGCGGCGAGGGCGAGACAGACCACGCCAGCACAAGCAACAAAGCCGGAAGCACGCGCTTTCCGAAAGAATGCCTCCATCACGTCGATCCGCTCCGATGCCCCAATCCCGAAGGCAACTCGTATCCAAAACACTATAGGCAAGCGCAACGCCTTTCCACACCAGGCCCGGATCATTGAGGAAGCACTCCCTGCGTCCGACACAATGACTGCGTTGGCCCAGTGCGCGGGAATACTCGCGCATGGTCGGAGGTCGGCTGGTGTTGGCAATGCCCCGTCATCTGCCTTCGTCGGATCCAGCCCACCACGCTACGACCCCCTCCGTCCGCGCACGCACCTCTGGCGGAGCCAGACACGTGGCGACGGCTTCATACCCGGGCGCACCGGGATAGGGCGCAACCCGGATCGGGGGGCTATGTTTGGCCGGGCACAGGATGATCGCCTCGTTGGGGCCGATACACGCCAAGTCCAAGATGGCACTAGAGCGCGTCAGCAAGAACAGCGGCGCGGCATCCGGCCCACGCAGGCGCAGGTACGAAATCAGCGCCTCCTGCGAAGCCTGATCCAAGCCCTCCTCCACCATATCGATGACCAGGATCGCCGCGCTTCGCGACTCCAACGAAACGGCCAGTGCGCGCAAAGCCGGACACTCCGTGGCGCCTTCTCCGATCAGCCAACTCATGGTCTTGTCAACGCATGGCGTTAGCGATGGGTCTCCTTTAAACCTTCCGCCCCCTTCATCCGCGCGCCCGATCACGCGGTCCAGGCCCAGGAAGGCCGCGTCCGGCAGGGCCTCCGCGATGCTTCGGGCCAGCCGGGTCTTGCCGCTGAATAGGGGGCCGATGATGTAGTTAAGGACCTTAATGTCGCGCAGTTCGAACCTTTCGCCGCCCCACGGCCAAGGCAGATCGAAAGTCACGCTCATCTCGGGCGCCGATCCCACCAGGTTCGCAAGTTCACCGATGTTCGGCTTGCCATCCCTGGCAAGGTCGGCCCTGAGGTCACGAACCCTCTCGACAGTCTCCGTGAGCTTTCGGATCCGGCCCTCCAGCACGTCTTGATGAGAGGCCAAGGCCGGCTCCAGGAAACCCGGCTCGCCTTCGCGCACCCTCTCCACTTGGACAAGGCTGAGGCCGAGAGCGCGCAACGCCACGATTTCCGCCGCCTGGGCCATTTCGGTGGGACCGTAGGTTCGCCAACCGGCTTCCGAGCGGACCGGCGTAAGCAAGCCGCGCTGTTCATAATGGCGCAACGCTTTGGTCGAGATGCCAAGCCGCCGGGCGGCCGCCGAGGGTCCAAGGAACTGCTCAGAGTGACTCAAGAACCGCCTCCTGATTCATAGACCGCTATCCTTATCGGGGCGGCCCCAAGGGCCAGGTCAAGATCTTTTTCGCTGAAAGAAGGGCGGCGGCGAGACAACGATTCCTCGTGGATGGTGAGCGGGCACCGACCGGCCTCCAGCCCGATCGCCCTTAGTTCCCGAAGGCGGGATGACCGCCAAACCGCCCAGCTTCGGAAGCCATGGCCATCGTCACACACCTGCAATCTGCCGGGGTTAGCTTGACGCGCCGCGCGGGGCGCGGTCCTTATAGTCGGCAGGCGATGGCGATGGCGATGGCCAAGGGGAGCGCGAGCGCATGAAACTTATCCATCTCACCGACACCCATTTCGTGGGGCCAGGCGAAGAGCTCTACGGCCTCGACCCCCGCAAGCGGCTCGACCTTTGCGTCGCCGACATCAACCGGCATCACGCTGACGCGGATCTCGCCGTGATCACCGGCGATCTCACGCATTTCGGCGACCGGCCCGCCTTCCAGAACCTGAAAGAAAGCCTCGACAATCTGGTCCCGCCGCTGCGCTTGATCGTGGGCAATCACGACCTGCCGGATCCCTTGACGGAGATCTTTCCGGACGTCGAACTGGACGAGAACGGCTTCGTGCAGTCGGTCCTGGACCGGTCGGAAGGGCGCTTCCTCTTCCTAGACTCCACCTTGGAAGGCACCCACGCCGGCCACTATTGCGAAAAGCGCCTGGCTTGGCTTGAGCAGCAACTTAAGGAGGCGGAGGGCCAGCCCTGCTTCCTCTTCATGCACCATCCACCCTTTCCCGTTCACATCAAGCCAATGGACCGGATCGCCCTGAAAGAGGCCGGTGCCTTCGGCGAAACGGTCGCACCCTATATCGGGCAAATCCGCCACCTCTTCTTCGGTCACGTCCACCGCCCGATCTCGGGAAGCTGGCGGGGCATCCCTTTCACCACCCTAAGGGGGACGAACCATCAGGTCGGCCTCGACTTCGAGACCGACGGCGAAACGCCCGGGTCGCACGAGCCACCAGCCTACGCGATCGTCTTCATCGGCCCCGATCAGGTCGTTGTGCACTTTCATGACTTCCTCGACACAAGCGCCCGCTTCGACCTCTCCGAAACGGAGTTCGATTTCTGGGAAGAGCAGCGCGACCGCGTTGCAGCGGACGTGGCTTAAAGGCGCCAACGCCGAGGGGCTTTGCGGCGGCGCGCCGCCCATGGCTATGCTCAAGGCATGGACGACTTTGCCACGCTCGCCGTGATCGTCGGCGTTTTCCTCCTTGCCGGCGCCGTGAAGGGGGTTGTCGGCCTGGGGCTGCCCACCGTCAGCCTGGGCTTGCTCACGGTCGCCATCGATCTGCCGACCGCGATGGCACTGCTGGTGGTGCCCTCACTGGTCACGAACCTTTGGCAAGCGGGGAGCGGAGGGCACGCGGGCCAAATCCTGCGCAGGATTTGGCCTTTCCTCCTGTTGGCCACGGGAACCGTTTGGCTTGGCGCCCTGGCCCTGACCCGCGTGGACCCACGGCTGCTGTCGGGCCTTCTAGGCGCCCTTCTTATTGTTTATGCCGCGGCCGGCCTCACCGGCTTCCGCGTTGCGCTCACCAGCCGCCAGGAGGTCTGGCTAGGCCCTGTCGTTGGCGCCACAAATGGCGTTTTGACCGGCATGACCGGCTCCTTCGTTGTGCCGGGCGTGATGTTCCTGCAAGCGATCGGATTGTCGCGCGATGCGCTCATTCAAGCGATGGGGATGCTGTTCACGCTTTCCACTCTGGCGCTGGCGTTGGCCCTCGGCGCCAACGGCCTTCTGACCCGGGAGCTCGGGGCCCTTTCCGGAATCGGGCTGGTGCCGGCGCTGCTTGGCATGTTTGCCGGCCGGGGAATCAGACAACGTCTACCCGAGCAGGTCTTCCGGCGCGTGTTCTTCTCTGCGCTGCTGGCGCTTGGCCTCTATATCGCCGGCGGAGCGCTCACCGCCTACGGCTAAGCCTTGGCCCAACAGTGCGAGAGCAATTGGCCATAGCCCTCGATGGGGTCGGCGATTCCCGCGAGTCTCAAGGTGTCCCAAGCCATGGCCTGATTGCTCGCCACCACCGGCTTGCCCGCCCGCTCCTCCATCTCCCGCACCACGTCGAGCGTCCTCAAGGCGCCACAAGACACGAAGATGGCGTCGGCGCCGGGCCGGTCGAGGGAGAGGGCGAACTCGGCGATGTAATCCGGCGCCACGCGGACCATGTCGCTATCCCGCTCGAGATTGAGGCCTTCGATCGCCAAAACTTCGAAGCCGGCGGCCTCCAGGTACACCGCTTCCCGGGCGTTGATCTCGTCAAGATAAGGTGTCGCGATCACGATGGAGCGCGCGTCCAACGCCTTCAGCGCGCGGATTACGCCGGTGATCAGGCTGGTCGTCCGAGCCCCCGGCGCGCCCTTGCCCAGTTCGGCGAAGACCCGATCCTCGCCGATGACGAGACTGCCGGAGGTGCAGGCATAACAGACCACGTCCAAGGAGCCGTCGGGCAGCAAGCTGGCCGCGCTCTCGGCCAGGAGGTCGGCTTGAGCGGCAAGCGTGGCGTTCGTGATGGAATCGGGAATGGCGGCACGTGCGAAATGCATGCCCACCCCCTCGGGCCGCAACCGCATCATATCGTCCTGGACGGTCTGTTCCGTCGCCAAGAGGACATATCCGATCTTCGCGCGGTGGTGGCGGCCTTGGTCGAAGCGCACTTCTCGCGGTATCGACTTCATGGCGCCTTGCTTCGAGCCAATTGACATCGCAGGCCTTCCCAGGCGGTGGCAATGGAGGCGATGATATCACAAAGCCCTGGCAATCTTCCGGCAAGCAGCGTTTAGATCATTGGAGCAGAACCGGCACCCACCTAAGGACAGATTGGATGCTTGAGGAAGCCCGTCACCGCACCACCGAGTTTCAGCGCCGCCTGAAGGACGCCGGGATTGAACTGGCGGTGATCACCGATGAAAGCTCCATCGCCTATCTGGCGGGATTCTGGGGTTACCTCTCCGTGGAATTCGGGCGCCCGACCTTTCTGGTTCTGCGGCCCGACGAAGAACCGACCGTGATCACGCCCCTGATGGAAAGTGAAATGGTTTCGGCCATGACCTGGGTCCGCGATGTCCGGGTTTGGGAGGACATGGGACCGAACGGCTGGCCAAGCGTGCTGGCGAAGGCCATCGGCCCCACGCCGGCCGAGGTGGCGGTGGAGTTGGACGCCTTGCCGGCCATCGTGCGCAATTGGTTCGACGCGACGCTGCCCGGAACCATGCTGGTCAACCTCTCGCCTATCCTAGGCGATATGCGCACAATCAAATCCCCCGCCGAGATCGAGGTGATGCGCCAGGCGGGCCAGATCGCGGGCGCAATGATGGCCGCGGCCGAAGGCGCGCTCGCCGAGGGGGTGCCGGAATACGAAGCCGCGCTGGCCGTGATCGATGCCGGCACCCGCAAGGCCGCCGGTTTCCTTACCCCGACCGGGTGGGAAGCCTTCATCTCCCCGATGATCCATAACCTGCAGGTCATGCAATCTGGCCGGGACACCTCAATGGTCCATCGCCGCGCCAGCGTCAAACCCCTGGAGCGGGGCGACCCGGTCTATTTCTGCTTCTGCAACATGGCTCAGTTCAAGCAGTACAAACTCGGCTTCGACCGGATGTTCTTCGTGAAGGAAGCCTCGGACGCTGCGCGGGAGGTGCAGCAGGCCGCGATCGATGCCCAGCAAGCAGCCGTGCGGGCGATCCGGCCCGGTGTCATCGCCGAGTCGATTGCCGAAGCCGCCAACGAGGTCTACCGGTCGAGGGGTTACCAGACCGGGTACCGGACCGGCCGCTCAATCGGCATGTCATACCTGGAAGCGCCCGAGCTCAAGTCGGGCGACACCACGATCCTAAAGCCCGGCATGACCTTTGCCGTGGATGGCGGTATCAGCCTCGACGGAAGCCTGGGCGGCAGGATCGGAGACTCCGTGGTGGTCACCGAGAGCGGCTGCGAGTACCTGACCGACTATCCACGCGAAATCTTGATCGCCCGCGGGTCGTGAGCAGCTTGCGCGCCGCCATCTTCCAATGCGCAGATGCCGGCATGACACCGGACGAGCGCCTGCACAGCTTAAGCCGCGCGGCGCGTGGGGCGGACGCCGAGCTCCTTCTATGCCCGGAACTCTTCATGTCGGGCTACGCGGTGGGGGAGAAGATTTCCCGCCACGCGGAGCCGTCGGAGGGCACCTTTTCAGCTGGGGTCAAGGAGATTGCTCGCGCGACCGGCACGGCGATCGTCTATGGATATCCCGAGCGGCACGGCGGCGCCCTCTACAACGCGGCCCAGGGCATTGGGCCAAGCGGCGAGCGCTTGTGCAACCACCGAAAGCGGGTTTTGCCGCCGGGCTTCGAGGAGCGCTATTTCAAAGCGGGGGGCGAACAAACGCTCTTCGATTTCGCCGGGCTGCGCTTCGCGCTGCTGGTCTGCTACGAGATCGAGTTCCCCGAGGCAGTACGCGCCGCGGCCCAGGCCGGCGCCCAAGCGATCCTGGCCCCCACCGCGCTCGGCGCGGAGTGGGACGTGGTGGCCCACCGCCTCGTGCCCGCGCGGGCCTTCGAGAACGGTGTCTATGCTGTCTCTTATACACATCTCCGAGCCCACGAGACCAACGACCTAATCGCGGATGCCGTCTTCGGCGTGAAAAGGGGGGGGGGGGGGGGGGGGGGGGGGGGGGGGGGGGGGGGGGGGGGGGGGGGGGGGGGGGGGGGGGGGGGGGGGGGGGGGGGGGGGGGGGGGGGGGGGGGGGGGGGGGGGGGGGGGGGGGGGG
>JARFRB010000041.1 GCA_029287455.1 Pelagibius litoralis
GGAGCTTCCATCCGGCGACAATCCAGCGCGGGTATAAGCCATGGTGAATTTGCTCGATGCGCCGGCGATCACCAGGTCGCAGCCGCACAGCAAGCTGAACCCGCCGCCAGCCGCGAAGCCACGCACCGCCGCCACGACCGGTGCCCGCATCCGTGCCAGGCGCGAGATGGCCGCATGCAGGCCCGTGGTCATGTGCTTCACCAGGGCGCCCCCACCAGCGCCCGCGTCGTGCATAACTTTCAAATCACCACCCGCGCAGAACATCTTCTCTCCGCTTGCGGTCAAGAGCAATGCGCGCAGGTCACGATCCTCGTCCAACTCGATGGTCGCCCGCGCCAGTTCCTCGCACATTTTGGCGTTCATGGCGTTCCCGGCTTTGGGGCGGTTCAGGGTCAAGCGAGCCACACCTTCAGCGGCGTGATCCAGAGTTAGCGTCTCGTAAGCCATACCTGCATCCTCCCATGTTAGTTCGCGTCGCCCGTCACGGCGCAGCGGTTCACCCGGCCCAGCGCCACGCCTGCCTCATCCAAAATCTGCGCGAAGATTTCCGCGACCGGCTTCACCTCATTGGCGAAGGCCGCCGATTGGCCGAGCGAGAGAATGCCCCGCTCCCAATCGCCGGTCTCGTAGGCTTCCTTCTGCCGAATGCCAGCCACACGCTCGCGGTATGCTTCAAAATCTTGCTCCCCGGACGCTTCCAACTCGACCACCGCCCGCGCCTCGGCGTTGTCGAGCACACGGAAGGTATTCCGAAAGCTGGCCATCACCAACTGCGTGGCGTTCTCGTCCGCCTCCACCACGCGGTTCTTATAGCCCCGGTGCGCCCAAATTTCCTCGGCTATGGTCATTCGGCTGCCCATCACCACCGCGTCCGCGCCAAGCGCAAGGGCCGCCACCACTTGCGCTCCATGGCCAATGCCGCCTCCGACCGCAAGAGGCACCGAGACTTCCTGCGCCGCCCGAAGAGCCTGGACGATGGTCCCAATCATGTAAGGTCCAGGATGCCCACCGCACTCCGCGCCGACCACCGCGACCGCGTCGACCCCCAAGCGCTGGGCGCTGACCGCATGGCGCACCGACGCCACCTTGTGCATCACCGTGCAGCCGGCCTGCTTGAGTGAGGCCAGAATGTCCTTTGGCGGCATTCCTGAGGTTTCGATAAAGCGCACCCCTTCTTCCACCAGAATTTCGATATGGCCGGGCGCGAAGGCATTCTCCTCGGGCCGCTGGGAAAGATAGAGATTCACACCGAAAGGCCGGCCGCCCGTCAGCTCGCAGCACGCTCTCAGTTCGGCGCGGAAAGCCCCCGGCTCGGGGAATGTGCGCGCGGTGATGAATCCCATTCCGCCAGCATTGACCGCCGCCGCGACATAGCGGGCGTCGGCGAGCCACATCAGCCCACCGCAAATCAGCGGATGTTCGATCCCAAAGAGTTCGGTGATCCGCGTTCTGAATAGAGGCTTCATGTCCGCGCGCTTCCCTCCTCCCCGCTCGGCACTATCAGTGCATCGAGCGCCATACCCCCTTCCCCCTCCGGCAAAAGCAAGAAAGGATTGACCTCCAGGCTTTCGATTTCCTCGCCCAAGCTTGCGGCAAGCCGAGAAAAACGCGCCAAGCAATTCGCCAAGGCATCGATATCCCAAGCTTGGGATCCTCGGACGCCGCGCAGCACCGGGGCCGCCCTTAGTTCAGCGATCATCCGGCGCGCTTCAGCCTCGCCGAAGGGTGCCCGGCGAAAGGTCACGTCCTTGAGAAGCTCCGCGAAAATGCCGCCGAGGCCGAGCATCACCACCGGGCCGAAAACCGGATCGCGCTTGACACCCAGGATAACCTCCAAACCACCTTCCATCATTGGCGAGACCAGCACCCCGTTCCAGCGCCCTTCCGGCCGCGCCTTCGCGAACCTTCGATGCAGAAGTTCATAGGCCGGGACGGCCTCCTCTGGAGATTCCACATTCAGAACGACACCGCCGATCTCGGTCTTGTGCATCACGTCCGGCGAGTCGACCTTCATGGCCACCGGCACCCCGAAGCGCCGGGCCGATGTGGCCGCGGCCTGAGCGTCGTGCACCAAGTCGGCGGCAATCACCGGCACGCCCGCCGCGCTCAACAGCTCGCGAGCCTGGGACTCGCCGAGGTGACTCTTGGGCAGTTTTATAGTTTCGATCCCTTCGGCATCGTGATCCGCCTCTCGGTCGAAGGCCGCTTGGATTTCCGCTAAGGCAGCGATCGCGCCCACCGCGCGGGAAGGGTCCTCGAATACGGGAAAGCCCCCGGCTTCGTACGCCGCGACAATGGCATCCGGCACAAGCATGGAAAGCACGAGCGGCCTGGCCGGGTGCGCGTCGCGAACCCGCGCCAAGGCCGCGCGCAACGCCTCGGCCACCTTGGGCACGCCGGGTATGGAAGTGAGGTAGGCCAAGATCGAATCGTAGCCGCCTTGCTCCAGCATAATGTCCAGGCTCTCGGAAATCAGGCCCATGTCGTTGAAGGCCTGGGCCGTGAAATCAACCGGATTGCCCGCTGCCGCGAAGGGCAGGCGCCGCTTGATGTCTTGCTGCGCGCTCGGCGGCATTGGCGCAACGTCGAGGCCCTTGTCCTCGGCCGTGTCCGCCATGATGGCGCCGACACCGCCGGAGATGGTGACCAGGCCCAGGCGCTTGCCACGCGGGAACTCGCCGATCTCGGCAGCGTAAGCTACATCAACGAGTTCTTCGGCGGTGCGCGCGGTGCAGGCCCCGAACTGGCGGAACACGGCTTCGTGGACCTGCGCCTCTCCGGCGAGAGCCGCCGTGTGCGATGTCACGGCCGCCGCCCCCACCGGCGAACGTCCGGACTTCATCACGATCACCGGCTTGCGGGCCTGGCGCGCGAGTTCCAGGCCTTCCACGAAGAGCGCGCCGTCGCGCACCCCTTCGACTTGCAGCAGGATCGTGCGCGTGGACTCGTCGCGGGCCAACCAGCGCAGAACCTCGGCCACCTCGATATCGCATTCGTTGCCGGTGGTGACCCAATGGTTCAGGCCCAAGCGGCGCTTGCGCGCGAGATGGTAAAGATGGCTGCCGAAAGCGCCGCTCTGGCTTACGACGGATAGCGAACCCGGCAGCGGCATGCCCTGCTCAAAGGTCGAGGTGAAGGTCACGTAAAGCTTACTGGAGGTGCTGAAGATGCCCAGGCAGTTGGGACCGACCAGCCGCATGCCAAACTCGCGCGCGATGCTCAACATCTCGGCTTGCAGGGCCTGTCCCTCCGCGCCGGCCTCCGCGAAGCCCGCACTGAAGATGACGCAGGCCTTCACGCCCCGGCGGCCGCACTCGGTCAAGGCGTGGGGCAAAAGGGCCGCGGGCAAGGCGATCACCGCGAGATCCACCGCCTCGTCCAGCTCCAGGATCGACGCCTTGGCCGGCAGCCCCTGCACTGTCGCGCGGTTGGGATTGATGGGCCATACCCGCCCGGCGTATCCCCCACGGCGAAGGTAGTCGATTGGCCGCCCCCCTATGCGGGAGGGGTCGTCGGAGGCGCCGAGAACGGCGATCGATGCCGGTGCGAAGAACGGCAAAAGAGAGGAAGACTCGAAGGCCGTCATCTAAGCGGTCTTAATGTGGCACGGGACACCCAGCGACCGGAATACCAATCCTGGGAAACAGACTTCATGTGTCCAGGTCCTTCAGCATGTTGCGGGCAATAACCAGCTGCTGAATCTGCGACGTGCCTTCGTAGAGCCGGAAGAGCCGGACATCGCGGTAAAAGCGTTCGATACCGTAGTCGGCGATATAGCCGGCGCCGCCGTGAATCTGCACCGCCCGATCCGCCACCCGGCCGACCATCTCCGTGGCGAAGAGCTTGCAACAGGAGGCCTCTATGGTCACGTTGCCGCCCGCGTCGCGCTTCGCCGCGGCGTCGATGACCATGCAGCGCGCGGCGTAGGCTTCCGCCCGGCTGTCGGCCAGCATGGCCTGCACCAATTGAAACTCCGCAATGGGCTTACCGAACTGCTTGCGCTGAGCCGCGTAGACCAAGCTGTCTCGAATCAAGCGCTCGGCGATTCCGACGCAGACCGCCGAGATATGAAGTCGGCCGCGATCCAGCACCTTCATAGCAGTCTTGAAGCCCTGCCCTTCCTGGCCCCCGAGCAGTTGCGAGCTTGGCACACGGCAGTCCTGGAACACCACGTCGCAGCTATGAGCGCCGCGCTGGCCCATCTTCCGGTCGTTCGGCCCCAGGCTGAGCCCAGGCGTTCCTGCCTCCACCAGAAAGGCCGAAATGCCTCGCGCCGACTTGTCTTCAGGATTTGTTCGGGCCATGACCGTGAACAAACCGGCTTCGGGCGCATTGGTGATATAGCGCTTGGTCCCATTCAGGACATAGCCGTCTGCGTCCCGCACCGCGCTGGTACGCAGCGAGGCGGCATCCGAGCCGCTTTCAGGCTCCGTCAGCGCGAAAGCCCCAACCAGTTCCCCGCTCGCCAGTCTCGGCAAATAGCGCCGCTTTTGCTCTTCGGTGCCGTCCATGACGATACCTTGGGAGCCGATGCCGTTGTTCGTCCCAACCATCGAGCGGAAAGCCGGTGAGGTTTGGCCCAATTCAAAGGCGACCAGCACCTCTTCGCCGATGCTCAGGCCAACACCGCCGTAGGCAGCCGGTATGGATAGGCCGAATAGGCCAAGGGCGCGCATCTCCTCAACGATATCCTCGGGAATGGCGTCGTCCTCGGCCACCTGATGCTCCTGCGGGACAAGCCGCTCACGCACGAAGCGGCGAACAGTTGCGACGAGTTGAGTCAGAGTTTCCTCGTCAAGCGAAGCGATCGCAGGGGCCCCGTCCTGGTTCTCCGTCATCGTCAATCGCTCGCTCCCTGTGGAGAGGCCGCCCGCGCGGGAGACTTTGTGACCCGTCTCCCCTCGACCGCTGGCAGTTCGATCCGCCCGGACAACTTGGTTGTCCGAAACTCTTACATGGCCTACTTTTTTGCGTCAATTTCATGGGGCTCAGAGCCCGAAACACCCGACCGGAAACCGACATGAGCGAAATCCTGCGCGAGGACCCGGCCCCTGGCGTCGCGCTGCTGCGCATCAACCGGCCCGAAGCCCGCAACGCCTTGAACACCGCCACCCGCGAAGCCTTGGCCCGCCATTTCCGCGAAATAAACACCGACACTGAGATCCGCGCCGTCATCTTGACTGGCGATGCGAAAGCCTTCGCCGCCGGAGCCGACCTTAGGGAATTCGCCGAACTCTCCTCCGTAGATCAAATGCAGCGCAACACGCACCTGCTTTGGCAGACGGTCAAGGAATGCCCCAAGCCCATCGTCGCCGCGGTCAACGGCTACGCCCTCGGCGGCGGCTGCGAACTGGCGCTTCACGCGGACATCATCGTGGCCGGCCAAACCGCCCGCTTCGGCCAGCCCGAAGTCTTGGTGGGGGTCATGCCCGGCGCGGGAGGAACACAAAGGTTAACCCGCGCTATTGGTAAGTACCGTGCCATGAAGATGGTCTTATTGGGCGAAATGGTGTCGGCACCCGAAGCCCTCGCGATGGGCATGGTCAGCGAGGTTGTGCCCGAGGTGGAGGTTGAGGCCCGGGCTCTTGAGATGGCCCGGAAAATCGCCAGCCTGCCGCCCTTGGCCGTTCAGCAGATCAAGGAGGTTCTGATCGCCGGCATGGACGCCTCCCTCGAAACTGGATTGCTGCTCGAGCGCAAGGCTTTTCACCTACTTTTTTCAAGTGATGACCAAAAAGAGGGCGTTAACGCTTTTCTTGAAAAGCGAATACCGGAATTCAAAGGCCGATGAGCTTGGCAGGAAAACTCCAGGGATCCATTACCACCCTTGGGATCGTGGGCGCGGGACAGATGGGGCGCGGGATCGCGCAGATTGCCGCGGTGGCGGGACTGCGAGTGCGGCTTTTCGATAACAGCGCGCAAGCCACGGCGGATGCTCTCGCCTTCATCTCCGGCATGCTGACGCGCGCGGTCGAGAAAGGCCGCTTGAGCGAAAGCGAAGCAGAGCACGCCGCCGCCAACATCGCCCCCGCCAACCAATTGGAAGATCTGTCCGATTGCCAAGTCGTAGTGGAGGCCATTGTCGAGGATCTGGAGGCCAAGCAGCAGCTTTTCGTGACGTTGGAACATATGCTTGGCGAGAGCTGCATTCTGGCAACCAACACCTCCTCGCTCTCGGTCACCGCGATTGCCGCGAAGTGCCGCCTGCCCGCGCGGGTCGCGGGATTTCATTTCTTCAATCCCGTGCCCCTCATGAAAGTGGTCGAGGTGATCTCCGGCATCCGGACCGAGCCCGAGGTTTGCACAGCGCTTGCAGCACTCGCGTCGCGCATGGGGCATGCACCCGTGCGGGCCAAGGACAGTCCGGGCTTCCTGATCAATCACGCCGGGCGAGGTTATGGAACCGAAGCGTTGCGGATCTTGTCCGAAGGCGTAGCCACGGTGAGCGACATCGACCGCGTTATGCGTGAAGCCGCGCACTTCCCCTTAGGGCCCTTCGAGCTCTTTGACTTAACCGGTCTCGACGTCTCCGACCCGGTGATGCGTTCGATCTATCATCAGTTCTACGAGGAGCCGCGCTTCCGCCCTTCGCCGGAAACCGCGCGGCGCGTCTCCGCTAAGCTGCTGGGTCGCAAATCCGGCGAAGGGTTCTACCGTTACGAGTCGAGCCGCCCTGTTTTGCCCAACGACCCGCCGGAGAACGGCACGGCACCCGGGCGGGTTTGGATAAGCTCCAAAGATGCCGAGGCTTGCACCCGGCTCACAGCCCTGCTCGAACCCTCCGGCGTTCCGATCGAAACCGCCGCAACAGCAAGCGTGGATGCGCTCTGTCTCGTAACACCCTTTGGCCAGGATTGCACCACTGCCGCGCTCGATCAGGATTTGGATCCGCTGCGAACGCTGGCGGTGGACATGCTCTTGCCGGAGAGTCCGCGGATCACCGTGATGGCCAATCCCGCCACTTCCGGAGCTTGGCGGGATGCGGCGAAAGCCTTGCTGCGAGTGGCCGGACGGAAGGCGACCCTAATCGCCGACAGTCCCGGCTTCATCGTCCAGCGCATTCTGGCCTCTATCGTGAACGTTGCTTGCGAGATCGCGCAGCAGCGGATCGCCACGCCGGAGGACATCGACGTCGCGGTCCGACTAGGGCTTGGCTATCCGGAAGGGCCGCTGGCCTGGGGCGACCGTTTGGGTAGGTCGCGTATCCTGAAAGTTCTAGAGGGGTTGCATGACATTACGGCTGACCCGCGCTACCGTCCGAGCCTCTGGCTCAGGCGCCGAGCCCAACTGGGTTTGTCGCTCACCGCCCCCGATCTCGCGGACTAGAGGCACTCCGAACGCAGGCTAACTTCGACGCCCGCCCACGCCCCCTTTAGTGGCCGCGCCAGAGCGAGTGGAAGGGCCGTCTTCCAGGCCTCTCCTTCTTCACAGGATTTTTCCCGCCACAAGCCGCTCCGCACCGCTTGATCGGCCATGAAGCGGCGTCTAGGCTCGCTGGCCCGGTTATACAGTCCACGTCAGGGCCTCTCCACATGGATGTACGCGACGGCTTCATCGGTACGATCGGCAACACGCCCTTGGTCCGCTTGCGGCACCTCTCCGACAAGACCGGCTGCGAGATTCTGGGCAAGGCCGAATTCCTCAATCCCGGCGGATCGGTGAAGGACCGGGCCGCCTGGGCCATTGTCAAGGACGCCGAAGCGCGCGGCCTATTGCAACCGGGCGGCACAATCGTCGAAGGCACGGCGGGAAACACCGGCATCGGGCTGGCACTGGTAGCCCGCGCGCGCGGCTATCGCACCGTTATCGTCATTCCGGAAACTCAGAGCCAGGAGAAAAAGGACGTCTTGCGAGTCTGTGGCGCGGAGCTGCATGAGGTGCCGGCGGTTCCCTACAAGAACCCGGAGAACTACGTGCACGTCTCGCAGCGCATGGCCGAGGAGATCGCGAAATCCGATCCCAAGGGGGCTATCTGGGCGAACCAGTTCGACAACACCGCCAACCGTCAAGGACACCTGGAAACCACCGGCCCCGAAATATGGCGCCAGACGGATGGCAAGGTGGACGGCTTCGTCTGCGCGGTTGGCACAGGCGGCACCTTGGCGGGTGTTGGCATGGCCCTGAAAGCGGAAAATCCGCAAGTCACAGTGGCCCTGTCCGACCCTGGCGGCTCGGCCCTTTACGAACACTACACCAGCGGTATCTTGAAGGCCGAGGGCGGCTCCATCACCGAAGGCATCGGCCAAGGGCGGGTGACAGAAAATCTCGTGGGCGCGCCGATCGAAAAGGCCTATCGCATTCCCGATTCGGAAGCGATCCCCATGACCTTCGACCTCTTGGAAAAGGAAGGCTTGATGCTCGGCGGTTCTAGCGGGGTCAATGTCTGCGGCGCGCTGCGCCTGGCCAGCGACCTTGGGCGCGGCCATGTGATCGTGACGATCCTTTGCGATTGGGGCCACCGTTATCACAGCAAACTCTACAATCCTGCGTTCTTAAGAGAAAAAGGGCTGCCCGTGCCCGCCTGGCTAGAGTGAAAAGACACCATGGAATTGCTGTTCCGCGACGACGCCTATCTCAAAACCTGCTCCGCCGAAGTGATTTTGGCCGACGACGAGGGCATTCGCCTGGACCGCACTGTGTTCTACCCCGAGGGCGGCGGACAACCGGGCGACATCGGCTGGCTGGAATTGGACAGTGGCGAAACCATCGAGATCGTCGATGCCCGAAAGAGCGGGCCCGGCGACGGCGTCATCCACATCCCGGCGGAGGGCACGGTTCCGCCCAGCGCCGGAACCAAGGTCACGGCGCGCATCGATTGGGAGCGCCGGCACCGCTTGATGCGAATGCACACCTGCCTCCACCTGCTCTGCGCGGTGGTAGAGGGTGACGTGACCGGCGGGCAAATCGGCGACGGCAAAGGGCGCCTGGATTTCAATCTTCCGGAGGGCTCGCCCGATAAGGAAGCCTTGGCGCAAGCCCTCAACAAGCTGATTGAGGAGGACCATCCGGCAGCGCCGCGCTGGATCGAGGAAGCGGAACTGGCAGCGCAGCCGGAACTTGTCCGGACCTTATCCGTTAAACCTCCGAGCGGAAGCGGCCGTGTACGGCTGCTCGAAATCAAAGGCGTGGACTTACAGCCCTGCGGCGGCACCCACGTCAAGAGCACCGGCGAAATCGGTCCCATAGAGGTCGGCAAGATCGAAAACAAAGGCAAACAAAACCGCCGGATCAATCTGAGGTTCGCCGGCTAAGCCACATCCACGAGGAAGCGCGAAATCCCATGAACAAACCCGAGCGGTCATTCCTGGTTTCCACTGAGTGGCTGGAAGCCAATCTCACATCGCCCGACCTCAAGGTCGTGGACGCCAGCTATTTCCTACCCAACGAAGACAGGGACGCGCGCAAGGACTACGAGGAGGAACACATACCCGGCGCTGTCTTCTTTGACATCGACGCCATCAAGGATCCGGAATCCCCCCTGCCCCACATGCTGCCCCCGCCGGAAGTTTTCTCGGCCAAAGTGCGCAAGCTTGGGCTAGGGGACGGAAACCGGATCGTTGTCTACGATCGGCGCGGCCTAATGTCGGCGCCGCGGGTGTGGTGGACCTTCCGCGCATTTGGGGCGCGCGAGGTCATGGTCCTGGATGGAGGGCTGCCAAAGTGGAAGGCCGAAGGCCGTCCACTGGACGACCATCCCGTATTGCCCATGGAGCGGCATTTTACCGCGCGGCTCAACACCACTCTGGTGCGAGACCTGGAGCAGATGCAACGCAATCTCGAAAGCCGGCGCGAGCAGGTCGTGGATGCCCGCGCAAGTGCCCGCTTCGACGGCAGCGCAGAGGAAATCCGGCCGGGCCTGCGCTCGGGCCACATTCCTGGCAGCCGTAGTCTTCCCTTCACGGAGCTTTGCGATCCCTCGGATGGAACGCTGCTACCGGACGCGGAACTGCGCGCGAAGTTCGAAGCCGCGGGTCTGGACCTTAGCCGGCCGATCGTCACCACATGCGGGTCGGGCGTGACAGCCGCGGTGCTGTCCTTGGCTTTGGCGGAGCTCGGCAAGCAAGACGCCGCTCTCTACGACGGATCTTGGACGGAATGGGGCCAGCCTGGCGACACGCCGGTCCAGACCGGACCGGCAGAGTAGCAGGTGGGCGGGCCATGCAGGTCTCCGGTTTACCCCTGCGCCCAAGACCCTACGCGGAAAGCGACTTCGCGGCCTGTTCCACCCTTTGGGAGCGCTGCGGCCTGACAACGTGGTACAATCCGCCGGACCAAGACATCGCCCGCTGGCTGAACTCCCCCAACAGCCAAATCCTGGTAATCTCCGACGGGGATGCGCTACTGGGGTCGGTCTGTGTCGGGCATGATGGGCATCGCGGATGGCTCTACACCCTGGCGGTGGACCCGGAGCACCAGCGCAAGGGCTATGGCCGGCAGCTCGTGCGCGCAGCGGAGGCCTGGCTGGAAAAGCGCGCAATCCCGAAAGTGCAATTGATGGTGCGCTCGACCAACACAGAGGTCGCTGGCTTCTACCGAAGCCTTGGCTATCACGGCGAGCCGCGCAGCGTCTTTGCCCGCTGGCTCAACGATCCCGGGCCACCGCCCGAAGGCGCGCCCACACCCGATTGGCTTCAGCCCGATGCCGAGACGCCGGCTACGATCGACTACACGATCACTTTTCTGGAAATGACTCGGCGGCCGACGGTGCCAGCACCCCACCCCCCGAGCGGGTTATCCATCGCCTTGCTGCGCGCAGTGGAGCCCGGCGTCCGCTTCTACCGCTTTCTCTACGACGGCGTCGGCGATCCCTGGATTTGGTGGGAACGGCGGCAGATGTCCGACGCGGCGCTCGCGGCGATCCTCACCGACCCGGCAGTGGAGGTCTATGTGCTCTATGTGGAGGGCACGCCGGCGGGCTACGCGGAGATCGACCGGCGGGACCCCAAGGCCGTGGACCTAGCCTACTTCGGCCTGCTGCCGGAGTTTACCGGCAAGGGTTTGGGACCCTACCTCTTGTCAGCGGCGCTCGACATAGCCTGGTCGAGCGATCCGGAACGTGTGACGGTGAACACCTGCACACTCGATCACCCCAAGGCCTTGCCGCTCTATCAGCGCTTCGGCTTCCAGCCCATACGGCAAGAAGGGCGGAGCATCCGCGATCCGCGCGGCAGCTAGCCGCCTCCAGACGCCCTAGTGGTGCAAGATCTGGCTGAGGAAGAGCTTCGTGCGATCCGATTGCGGATTGTTGAAGAACTCCTCCGGATCGTTCTGCTCGATGATTTCGCCGCCATCCATGAAGATCACCCGGTTCGCCACCTTCCGCGCGAAACCCATCTCGTGGGTCACGCAGAGCATGGTCATGCCGGATTCCGCAAGGCCGACCATGACGTCCAGCACCTCGGAAATCATCTCCGGGTCAAGAGCCGAGGTCGGCTCGTCGAAGAGCATGATCTTGGGGTTCATGCAGAGCGAGCGGGCGATCGCCACACGCTGTTGCTGCCCGCCGGAAAGCTGCCCGGGATACTTGCCCGCCTGCTCGGGGATCTTCACCCGGGTTAGGTACTGCATGGCGACTTCTTCAGCTTCCTGGCGCGGCATCTTGCGAACCCAGATCGGGGCCAGGACGCAGTTCTCCAGAACGGTCAGATGCGGGAAGAGATTGAAGTGCTGGAAGACCATCCCCACCTCGCGGCGGATTTCCGCGATATTCTTCACATCGTTCGTCAGCTCGATGCCATCGACCAGAATTTCGCCCTTCTGGTGTTCTTCCAAACGGTTGATGCAGCGGATCAGAGTTGACTTTCCCGAACCCGACGGGCCGCAGATCACGATGCGCTCACCGCGATAAACGGTCAGGTCAATATTCTTCAGCACATGGAACTCGCCGTACCATTTGTGCATATGGTTGATCTGAATCGCGACTTCCTCGGAAACCTGCATTCCTGCTGGCGCGGGTGCCGCATCCGGTGTTTGTAGATCGGTCATAACGCGAAGTCTCCCGAGTTAGCGCTTGTGGCCAGTGTGCAATTTATTTTCGAGATAAATGCTATAGCGCGACATCCCGAAGCAGAAGATGAAGAAGCCCAAGCCAACTGCGAAATAGGTCTCGTTGAAGAAACCGATCCAGCCAGCGTCGGTATTCGTCGCCTTGGCCACAGCGAGCAGGTCAAGGATACCGATAATCCCAAGCAGGGTGGTGTCCTTGAACAAGCCGATGAAGGTATTGACGATGCCGGGGATCACGATCTTCAGCGCCTGCGGCAGAATGATCAGCCGCATGGACTTCCAATAGGTCAGGCCCATGGCTTCCGCCGCTTCGTACTGGCCTTTCGGGATCGCCTGCAGTCCGCCGCGCACCACCTCCGCCATGTAGGCCGACGCGAAGAGCGCGACACCGATCAGCGCCCGCAAGAGTTTGTCGAAGGTGACACCCTCCGGCAGGAACAAGGGCAGCATCACCGAGCTCATGAAGAGAATAGTGATCAGCGGCACGCCGCGGATGAACTCGATGAAGCAAACGCAGAGCGCCCGCACGATCGGCAGCTTTGATCGCCGCCCAAGGGCCAAGACGATGCCGATGGGCAAGGAGGCTGAAATCCCAACCACACCAGTCACCATGGTCGCCAAGAGCCCGCCCCAGGTATCGGTTTCCTGAAGCGGAAGCCCCGGGATGTTGTCGTTGCCGACCAGCAAGAAGTAGGCGATCACCGGGAAGATCAGCGAGAACCAGAGTAGCTGGCGCCGCAGCGGGATGCCGTCGAACAACAGCGGCGCGATCGCCACCAATAGCAGGACGAAGGCTAGTGCGGGCCGCCAGACCTGATCGCGATCGTAGAAGCCGACCAGGAAGGTCATGTAACGCTGCTTGATGACAACCCAGCAGGCGCCGTCCCAACCATTGCCCCAAGAGGCCAGCGGCTGCAGCGCCGCTAGGTTGGTCTCAATGCCCGCCACGTCTCCGGCCTTCAGGGCGGCTTCGAGATTCCCGCGCAACGCAAGCGGCTGAACCTGATCCACGATCGGAATCAGTCCGGCCGGAACGGCGTTGTCGGCGGCGATCTTCTCATAGTGGCCGTTGAAGGCACCAATCAGGCCAATGACATTCGTCACCGAAGAGGTCGACTTTTGCTTGAGAAGTGTTTGCTTGGCCGCGTCCGCCTCGCTGAGCCCAGCCGCTTTCGGGTCGAGCTGGAAGTCATTGGCGTTAAACTCGCTTGCGTTCTGGCC
>JARFRB010000032.1 GCA_029287455.1 Pelagibius litoralis
GGGTAGAGACGTTCTCGTGCTCGATGCAGAGCCGATCGCCAGCGGGCGTGGCGTCGCGCATCTTGGTCACGCCCCGCATGTGATAGCCCGCCGGACGGCCGTCCGGAAAGGTCACCTTCACCTTGCCCCGGGCCGCGAGCACCTTGGGGGGAGGCGGTGGAGCCTTGCCTTGGCCACGGCCACGGAGGCCTAGCCCCCCGACCGCCCCGCATCCGCCCTTTCCCCAGTGCTTGCGATGGTAATTACCCTGGGGATTGCCCTGGGGATCACAATGGGGCTCGCGAAGCCCGCGCTTTCCCAGGAGTCGGGTGATGCAGCGGCAATCCGGGGCGTGATCGAGCAACAGTTGGGTGCCTTCCGGGCCGACGACAGCGGGCTCGCCTATTCTTTCGCCTCGCCCATGATCCAGCGCAAGTTCGGCAGCGCGGAGAATTTCATGCGCATGGTCCAGACCGGCTATCCCGCCGTCTACCGGCCCCGGGAGGTGGAGTTCCGCGAGCTTGCCCTGCGCGGCACCGGCGTGCCGGTGCAAGAAGTGCTGTTCGTCGGGCAGGACGGGACGGCCCGGCTCGCCTACTACGTCATGCAGCGTCAGCCGGACGGAAGCTGGAAAATCAACGGCGTCTACCTGGTGGACGCGGCGCAATCCATGACCTGAGCGGGGTTCGCGGCTAGCGCGGCCGCCGCGCCATCTTGTACCGTCACCGCGAGTCGAAGCTATAGCAATCGACCTTCTCGGTCATTGCGAGGCGAAGCCGTGGCAATCCAGGGTTTGTTGGTTTGGGCGACAAGGAAACCAAACACCTCTGGATTGCCACGCCTTCGCCTCGCAATGACGGGAAAGAAAGCTTCGGCTCGCAATGACGCAAGGAAGCGCCTTGGAGCGACCCCCCTGCTGCACCATCCGCCGTTGCCCGGCGTCAGCGCTTTCGCTTTAATCCGGCGACACAGCCCAGCCGGAGACACGTCCTCATGTCCGATACCAGCGCCATCGCCAAGACCTTTCCCGTCTCCTGGTGGGAGCTTCACCGCGATGCCAAGGCCCTGGCCTGGCGGCTGATCAGCGAGGGGCCGTTCAAGGGCATCGTGGCGATCACCCGGGGCGGCCTGGTGCCCGCCGCCATCATCGCACGGGAACTGGACCTTCGGCTGATCGACACGGTTTGCATCGCCAGCTACGACGACATGGAGCAAGGCAATCTCGCTGTGCTGAAAAGCGTCGAGGGCAACGGCGAGGGATATCTCATCGTCGACGACCTGGTAGATACCGGCAAGACCGCCCGGGCCGTGCGCGAGATGCTGCCCGAGGCGCATTTCGCCACGATCTACGCCAAGCCCGCCGGCCGGCCGCTGGTGGACAGCTTTATCACCGAGGTTTCCCAGGACACCTGGATCCTCTTTCCCTGGGATACCGAGATGCAGGCCGTGCCCCCTCTCGCCCGGGGCCACCACCGCGCCTGACCGGCCGGCGCCGTCCCGACCTTCAGATATCCAGCAGGCCGCGCGCGAAGGCCTGGGCCTCGAAGGGCCTAAGGTCGCTTGCCCCCTCGCCCACACCCACCGCGTGGACCGGCAGGCCGTAAGCTTCGGCCAGGGCGACAAGCACGCCGCCGCGCGCCGAGCCGTCCAGCTTGGTGACCACCAGGCCGGTGACGTTGATCAGATCCTTGAAGGTACCGACCTGCTGCAGCGCGTTCTGCCCGGTGGTGGCGTCGAGCACCAGGATCACGTCGTGGGGCGCTGTCTCGTCCTGCTTCTTCAGCACGCGGACGATCTTCTGAAGCTCCGCCATTAGGTTATCTTTATTATGCAGGCGCCCGGCCGTGTCTATCAGCAGCAGGTCCACGCCCTCCTTGCGCGCCCGCTCCAGGGCGTCGAAGGCTAGGCCCGCGGCGTCGGCGCCGCTGTCCCGCGCCACCACGGGACAGCCCGTGCGATCCCCCCAGATCTGTAACTGCTCGATGGCGGCCGCGCGGAAGGTATCCCCGGCGGCCAGCATCACCGAGCGCCCCGCGTCCGCATGGAGCTTGGCGAGCTTGCCGATGGTGGTGGTCTTGCCGGTTCCGTTCACGCCGACCACGAGCACCACGTGGGGCTTGCGCGCCGGATCGGGCTCGAGCGGTTGGGCCACCGGCTCCAGGATACCGGCGATATCGTCGGCCAGGGCCGCGCGCACCTCTTCTGGCGCCACCTCCTTTTCGAAGCGGGTCTTGGCGAGATTGGCGCTGAGCTTGGCCGACGTCTTGACCCCCAGGTCGGCGGAGATCAGCAGCTCTTCCAACTCCTCGAGCGCGGCATCGTCCAGCCGGCGCTTGGTGAAGATACCGCTAATCCCGTCGCTGAGCTTGCTGGACGAGCGGGTCAAGCCCGCCTTCAGCCGCTGCAGCCAGGACTTCCGGCCCTCGGCGGCTTGGTCGCTCACGGGCGCACCCCGTGCAGAGTGCCGTCGCTCAGCGCCACGAGGCGCAGGCTCGCAAGGCTTCCTTCCATTCCTTCGGCGCGCACCGGGGCGAAATGCTCGCTGCGCCCGAAGCCGGGCTTTTCGATCAGCACCTCGGCGATGCTACCCAGCCGGCCGTCGAGGAAGCGCCGCTCGGCCGCCTCTCCCGCCGCGCGCAGCCTCTGGGCCCGTTCTTTACGCACCGCCTTGTCTACCTGCGGCATGCGGGCCGCCGGGGTGCCTGGCCGCTCCGAATAGGGGAAGACGTGGAGGTAGGTCAGCCCCGCCTCCTCGACCAGCGACAGGCTGTTGGCGAACATGGCTTCGGTCTCGGTCGGAAAGCCCGCGATGATGTCGGCGCCAAAGACCACGTCCGGCCGTGCCGCGCGGGCACGCTCCGTCAAGGCCAGCACGTCGGCCCGCAGGTGCCGGCGCTTCATGCGCTTCAGGATCAAGTCGTCGCCTGCCTGCACGGAAAGATGCAGATGCGGCATGAAGCGCGGCTCCTCCGCCAGAAGGCGGAAGATGTCGCCGTCCAGTTCCACCGGATCGACCGAGGACAGCCGCAGTCTCGGCAAGTCCGGCACCAGCGCAAGCAAGCGCCGCACGGTCTGCCCCAACGTGGGGCGACCCGGCAGGTCGGCGCCGTAGCTGGTGATGTCCACGCCGCTCAGCACCACCTCGCGCACGCCGTTCTCCACGAGCTGGCGCACCTGCTCGACGATCTCGCCCAGGGCAACCGAGCGGCTTGGCCCGCGCCCGAAGGGAATGATGCAGAAGGTGCAGCGGTGGTCGCAGCCCTGCTGCACCTCGATGAAGGCCCGGGTCTTGCCGGTGAAGCCCTGGATCAGGTGGCCCGCGGTCTCGCGCGCGCTCATGATGTCGTTGACCGCGACGCGGGCGCCGAGGTTCTGCGAATAGCTTGCAGGCGAGAGCTTCGCGAGGTTTCCCAGAACCTGGTCCACCTCCGGCATGGTGGCATAGCGCTCGGGATCGATCTGGGCAGCGCAGCCCGTCACCACGATCCGCGCCTCCGGCCGCTCCCGGCGGGCCTTACGGATGGCCTGGCGCAACTGCCGCTCCGCCTCGGCCGTCACCGCGCAGGAGTTGAAGATCACCGTATCGGTCAGGCCCGCCTCGCCCGCCAGCCCGCGCATCACCTCGGACTCATAAGCGTTGAGCCGGCAGCCGAAGGTCACCACCTCGGTTTGCCGTCCGCCTCCGGGCTTCGACTCTGGTTCGGGCCCCGCCATGGGCGCCGATCGGGTCACAATCGCGTTCATCGTGTGGTTATAAGCGGCCTGGCGCCCCTACAGCAACGCCGGATCGAGGCTGCCGACAAAGCTGGTGGCCACCGGGCCAGTCATGATCACGTGGCCGTCCGCCTCGCGCCAAGTGATGGTGAGTTCCCCGCCCGGTTGCCCGACAACGACCCGCCGGTCGGTCAGGCCCCGGCGCATGGCGGCCAGCGCCGCGGCACATCCGCCGCTGCCGCTGGCTTGCGTCAAGCCCGCCCCGCGCTCCCAAATGCGATGGCGGATACGGTCGCGGGCGAGCACTTGAACCACCTGCACATTGGTCCGCTGGGGAAAGAGCGGATCGTGCTCGATCGCCAGCCCCAAGGCGGGCAGATCCACCGTATCCGCGTCCTCCACGAAGAAGACGACGTGGGGATTGCCCATGGACAAGGCCACCGGATCCGCGAGCGGCCCATGCCGGAAATCCAGGTGCAAGGTGTCCATCTCCCGCGCCAAGGGCACCGCGTCCCAGGCGAAACGCGGCGGCCCCATATCCACCTCGACGGCTCCGCCCTCGGCCGCGCGGGCCTCCAACAGGCCGCCCAGCGTCTCGATGGCGAGTGCGGCCTTGCCCTGCTCCGCTTTGCCCTGTTCCGCCAGCACGAGCGAGGCGACGCAGCGGGTGCCGTTGCCGCAGGCCTCCGCCTCGCTGCCGTCGGAATTGAAGAAGCGCAAAGCCAGATCGCCGCCGTCGCGCGCCGGCTCCAGCACGATCACCTGGTCGCAGCCCACCCCCCAGCGCCGGTCGGCGATCCGCGCCGCCCGGGCCGCGTCCAGGTCAAAGGGCTCGCTTCGCGCATCCACCACCACGAAGTCGTTGCCCAGGCCATGCATCTTGCGAAACGGGCGCGCGTTCATGGGAGGGATATAGGCGCGCGGGAGGCGGGATGTCTAGCCGCACCTCCCCCCCCGGCGCCCCCCGCCCTTGACCCCCGCCGTCAACGCGCCTATCTTCCGCGCCGTTCAGTCCAGGTGACCGTTTTCCGGTTCCGAGGAGCCACGCCAGTCCGCGAGTGTCGCGCACTGGCGCGTTTTTCGTTTTCCGAAGAAGGGGCGCTGGGCGCTGCGAAGCCAAGGAAACCGTTAGGCCTGATGTTCGACTCCCTGCAATCCCGCCTGTCCGAGGTCTTCGGCAAGCTGACACGCCGTGGCGCGCTGTCGGAGGCCGACGTCAACGAGGCCTTGCGCGAGGTGCGCGTCGCCTTGTTGGAGGCGGACGTTGCCCTGCCGGTGGTCAAGGACTTCGTCGACGGCGTGCGGGAAAAGGCTGTCGGACAGGAGGTCCTGCGCTCGGTCACCCCGGGCCAGATGGTGGTCAAGATCGTCAACGACCGCCTGGTGGAGATGTTGGGCGGCACGCCGGGCGAGACCCAGGCGCCGGATATCGGCCAGACGGCGGCGATCCTGGACCTGGCGGCCACACCGCCGGTCCCGGTGATGCTGATCGGCTTGCAGGGCTCGGGCAAGACCACGACCTGCGCCAAGATCGCCAAGCGCCTCACCGAGCGCGAGAAGAAGAAAGTCATCATGGCCTCGCTGGACACCCGCCGCCCGGCGGCGCAGCGCCAGTTGGCCGTGCTGGGCGAGCAAACGGGCATCGCCACCCTGCCCATCGTCACCGGCGAGCCGCCGGTCGCCATCGCCAAGCGGGCCGTGACCACCGGCGCCTTGGAAGGCTACGACGTGGTGCTGCTGGACACCGCCGGGCGTCTGGCCATCGACCAGGAGCTGATGGCCGAGGTGGCGGCGGTGCGCGACGCGGTGAAGCCGCGCGAGAGCTTGCTGGTGGCCGACGCCATGACCGGCCAGGACGCGGTTGGCGTCGCCCAGGCCTTCCAGGATGGGGTCGGTGTCACCGGCATCGTGCTGACCCGGGTGGACGGTGATGCGCGCGGGGGTGCGGCGCTTTCCATGCGCGCGGTCACCGGCCGGCCGATCAAGCTCTTGGGCACCGGCGAAAAGTTGGACGCGCTCGAGGCCTTCCACGCCGACCGCATCGCCAGCCGCATTCTGGGCATGGGCGACGTGGTCTCGCTCGTGGAAAAAGCCGCCGAAACCATCGAGCAGGAAGACGCCGAGAAGCTGCTCAAGAAGATGGAAAAGGGCCGCTTCGACATGAACGACATGGCTCAGCAGCTGCGCCAGCTCACCAAGATGGGCGGCCTGCAGCAGATGATGTCCCTGCTGCCCGGCGTGCCGAAGCTGCAGGATCAGCTCAAGAACAAGAAGATCGACGACACGATGGTAAAGCGCCAGATCGCCATCATCGAGTCCATGACCGCCGCCGAGCGGGCGAAGCCGGAAATGATCAAGGCCTCGCGCCGGCAGCGGATTGCGCGCGGCTCCGGCACCTCGGTGCCGGAGGTGAACAAGCTGCTCAAGCAGCACATGGAAGCCGCCAAAATGATGAAGCGCATGCGCAAGCTGGGCAAAAAGGGCCTGATGCGCGGTGGCATGGGCGGAATGCTGCCCCCCGGTGGAATGGGTGGAGGCGGCATGGGCGGCGGAGGAATGGGGGGCGGCTTCGGCGGGATTCGCTAAGGCGGACCTTCCAATCGGCGCCCCACGAGGTCGTAACACGAGGTTGCAACACGAGAATGCCCCGGAAATGCCGGGGGACAGTTAGGAGTAAGACGGTAATGGCTTTGAAGATTCGTTTGACCCGAGGCGGCGCCAAGAAGCGTCCCTTCTATCACATCGTCGTGGCCGACGCCCGCAGCCCGCGCGACGGGCGGTTCATCGAGCGCGTGGGCAGCTACAACCCCATGGTCGAGCGGGATCACCCGCAGCGCTTGAACCTCAACGAGGAGCGCATCAAGCACTGGCTGAGCGTCGGCGCGCAGCCGACCGACCGGGTGGCGCGCTTCCTGGGCGGCGCCGAGATCATCGCCATGCCGGCCATCCGCGAGCAGACCAAGAAGAGCAAGCCCAGGGCGAAGGCCCAGGAGCGCCTGCGCGAGGAAGAAGAGCGCAAGCGCGAAGCCGAGGAAGCGGAGACCGAAGCAAAGGCCGAAGCCGAAACGGCCGAGGCTGAAGCCCCCGCCGAGCCTGAGGCCGAAGCTGCCGAGCCCGAGGCTGAAGCCGCCGAGCCCGAGGCCGCGGAAGGCGCCGAGGCCGCACCCGCCGAGGAGGCCGAAGAGGCCGCAAAGGGCTAAGCCCTCTCGCGACCCAGTGCCCGAGGTGCGTCCATGGGCGAAAAGCGCGTCCTATTGGCAGCGATCACCGGCGCCCACGGCGTCAAGGGGCTCGTCAAGCTGAAGAGCTTCACCGAGCGGCCGGAGGACGTAGGTGCCTATGGTCCGCTATGCGACGAAGCGGGAGCCGTTTACCGGCTCTTGGTCAAGGGACGCGCCAAAGGCAGCCTTATCGCGCAAATCGAGGGGCTGGGCGACCGCGACGCAGCCGCGGCTCTCGCCGGGACGCGCCTCTACGTGGAGCGCGATGTCCTGCCCCGGCCAGAGGACGAGGAGGAGTTCTATCACGTGGACCTGATCGGCTTGACGGTCGAGGATATCCAGGGCCACCCGATCGGCGAGGTCGCGGCGGTTGAGGACTATGGCGCGGGGCCGGTGCTGGAAGTGCGGCGCGAGAACGATCGACCGGTGCTTTTGCCCTTCACGCGGGCGGTGGTTCCGGTCGTTGATCTGGCCGGGGGGCGCCTGGTCGTTTCTCCGCCGGAGGAGGTCGATGCCACATCCGACGGCAAGCCGCCGTCCTAGCGGCGAATCGCTGTCTCAAGGGCTGGACAAGAGCGGTGGAAAAAGCCATAAAGCGCGACTTCGGGAAAAACGGCGCCAATGAGCCCGGCGGCAGTGCGCCGGAGCGCGTCTGGCGCGCAACGGTTCTGACGCTCTTCCCCGAGGCTTTTCCCGGCCCTCTTGGCCTAAGCCTGGCGGGAAAGGGATTGCAGCAGGGCCGCTGGTCCTTGGATACGGTGGATATCCGGGGATTCGCGCAAGATCGGCACCGGACGGTGGACGATGCACCGATCGGCGGCGGCCCGGGAATGGTTATGCGGCCCGATGTGACGGACCGCGCCTTGGCAAGCGTGGCGGCTTGCCCCGGTCGTCTGATCTACCTTAGCCCGCGCGGGCGGGTGCTCGATCAGGCGCTCGTTCGGGAGCTGGCGGCGGAAGGCGGTGTAAGGCTGCTCTGCGGCCGCTTCGAGGGCGTGGACCAGCGAGTGCTGGACGCACACCGGGTCGAGGAGGTCAGTGTCGGCGACTATGTCCTGTCAGGGGGCGAGACGGCGGCAATGGTCTTGTTGGACGCGGTGGTTCGAATCCTTCCTGGCATCATGGGCAACGAGGACAGCCCAGGCGAGGAGAGTTTCGAGGCGGGATTGTTGGAATACCCGCAGTACACCCGGCCAGCCGTATGGCAAGACTGGGAAGTGCCGGAGGTGCTGCTTTCCGGCCACCATGAGCGGGTCCGGCAATGGCGCCTGGCCCGCGCGGAAGAGATAACGAGGCAGCGGCGCCCTGACCTTTGGGCGCGCTACCTGGCGAGGCGCGGCGAGGGCCGCAAGGATTGAACCGGCCCCATGGTGGGGCTGACGAATTACGGAACGAGGGTATCAGGCGATGAACACCATTCAGCAGCTCGAGCAAGAGCAAGTCGCCAAGTTGACCGCCGCGGGCGCCGCGCCGGAGTTCGCTCCCGGCGACACGGTCAAGGTCAACGTCAAGGTCGTTGAGGGCACGCGCGAGCGCATCCAGGCCTTCGAGGGCGTGTGCATCGCACGCAAGAACCGGGGCCTGCAGTCCTCCTTCACCGTGCGGAAGATTTCCTACGGCGAGGGTGTGGAACGCGTGTTCCCGCTTTACAGCCCGCGCGTCGCCTCCATCGAGGTGGTGCGCCGGGGCGATGTGCGACGGGCCAAGCTTTATTACCTGCGCGGCCGCACGGGCAAATCGGCCCGCATCGCCGAGAAGACCACCGGCGTCTCCGGCAAGCTGGCCCAGGCCGAGCGCGAGCAGGCGGCCCAAGTTAAGCGCGAGAGCGTCGCCAGGAGTAAGGCCAAGGCCGCCGAAAAAGCCGCCGAACAGGCCGCCGCCGCCAGCGAAGAGCAGGCGTAGGCTTCGCCTCCAAGCCAAACGAAACGGCCAAACAGGCTGCTTCATCCCTGACGCGAAGTTGCGGCGCCAAGGCAGCCCTTGGCGCGCCGCCCCGTCCTCCTGTATCACTGGACGGAAAGCGGCGCCGCACGAGTGCGGGAAGAACGATACCAGGAGGGCAAGGTGGCAAAATTCAAGACACTGGACGATATCGACGTTTCGGGACGGACGGTCTTGCTGCGCGTGGATTTCAACGTCCCGATGAGCGGCGGTGAAGTGACGGATGCGACAAGGATCGTGCGCGCGCTGCCGACGATCACCGAAATCTCCGACAAGAACGCGAAGGTCGTGCTGCTGTCGCACTTTGGCCGGCCGAAGGGCCAGCGCTCGGAGGATCTCTCGCTCGCTCCGGTTGCGAAGGCTTTGCAAGCCGCATTGCCGGGCCGCGCGGTCGCCTTCGCCAAGGACTGCGTTGGGCCGGACGCCGAGGAAGCGGTCGCGGCCCTGCCGGCGGACGGCATCCTGCTGCTGGAAAATCTCCGCTTCCACGGGGGCGAGGAAAAGAATGACGGCGCCTTCGCCGATGCGCTTGCCAAACTCGGTGACATCTACGTGGACGATGCCTTCTCGGCGGCACATCGCGCCCATGCCTCGGTCGAGGGGCTGGCGCGCCGCTTGCCCGCCGCGGCCGGCCGGCTGATGCAGACCGAACTGGAGCATCTTGCCGCCGCCTTGGAAAAGCCGGAGCGGCCGGTGGCGGCGATTGTCGGTGGCGCCAAGGTCTCCACAAAGATCGAACTTCTGGAAAACCTGGTGACCCGGGTCCAGATGCTGGTGATCGGTGGTGGCATGGCAAACACCTTCCTTCATGCCCTAGGCGTGGATGTGGGTGCTTCGCTTTGCGAGAAGGAGCTTGCGCCCACGGTCGAGACTATCGTCGCGCGCGCCAAGGCCGCCGATTGCGACATCGTCCTGCCGACCGATGCCCTGGTGGCGGGTAAATTCGCGCCCAATGTGCCCTACGACGTGGTGAGAATCGGCGAGGTCCCCTCGGACAAGATGATCCTCGACGTTGGGCCGGCCACCGCCGAGCATATCGCCCTGCGGCTCGGCGCCTGCAAAACCCTAGTATGGAACGGCCCGCTCGGCGCCTTCGAGGTCCCACCCTTCGAGACCGCGACCAACGCGGTGGCTCAAGCCGCTGCGGATCTCACCCGGGAGGGCCGCTTGCTGACGGTCGCCGGCGGCGGCGATACCGTTGCCGCCCTTACCCAAGCCGGGGTGCTGAAGGAATTCTCCTACGTGTCCACGGCCGGTGGGGCATTTCTCGAGTGGCTCGAAGGCAAAACTCTGCCTGGTGTACAAGCCTTGGTGGATGCAGCGGGCTAGTTGGCCCGCCGCTCACCCGGCCCAGCCGCGCCCAAGCGTCAGCAGCACCAGTAGGGCGAATCCGGAAGAAACGCCGATCAGCAAGTTCTTGCGCGTGAGAAAAAAGAGGGTGAAAGCAAGCGCCGCGGCCGCGACCCGATCCGGCAGCGCGGTTTCCGCGAGAGGACCGCTCGGCAGAAAGATCATGCGCGCGATCAACCCCGCCAGCAGGGCGTAAGCAACGCAAGCCACCCACTCGAAAATGGCGCTCTTGACGTTCAGCTTTCCGGACAGCGCGACGCCGAGACCGCGCCAGAGGTAAGTCACGAAGGCCGCCAGCACCAAAGCCACCAGCAGCTCACCACCAAGCACTTCGATCATCGGCTCACCTCCGGCGGTGCAATGCAAGGAAGGCCACGGTTCCGGCAATCACGCCCGTGAGCAGCAGGCTCCAGTCCGGGGTGACCAGGAACAGCAGCGGACCCAGGATCGCCCCGAGCACCAAGGCCGCGACCCGAGGCGGAGAGGACACGTCGGCGGCAAAGACCAGCATGAAATAGATCGGGTTCAAGAAGACGAGGCCCAGCGACACAGCCACCGGCACGGCCCCGGCGAGCGCGAAGCCAATCGCTGTCCCCGCCAAGCTCGCCGGCCACAACACCATGGAATAGCCCATGAAGTAGGGCAGGCGCTCCTCGGCCACCATTCCCGGGCAGGCCCGCAAGGCCGCCGCCCAGCCGGTCACCGCCACCCAGTTGGCTGCCACGTAGTACTGCCAGCGCGGGCGGTTCTGGTCGGCGAGGTAGGGCATCAAGGTGATGACCATGGGAAGCAGTCGAGCGTTACTCAGGCCCACGGCAACTACGATGGCGAGCGGGGGCGCCCCGACAGCGTGGAGTTCGACAAGCGCCACCTGCCCCGGTAGAGCCCAAGCGCTGGCGGTAGAGAACAGCCCCTGCCAAAGCGCCATCCCGCTCTCCCGAACCAAGGCGCCGAACCCCAGGAAGCTGGCCGCCAGCACGCACATGGGCACGCCGAAGCCTACGCGCAGACCGCGCAGCGCGGCCTTGGCGGGCGACCCGGCGCTGCTCAAGGCCGAATCGTCAATGGGTTCTAGGGAGTCCGGAATGCCCTCGCCCTCCTTGGAGATCGACGGAGAGTTTAGGCTTACGCGCCTCGTTCCGTCACCTGGCGACAGCGCGTTGTTTAGGTCTGGGTGATCCGCCAGGCAGGCAAGCGGACGGTGATGCTGGTGCCCTTGTCCGGCTCGCTCTCGATCTCGAGCTGCCCGCCATGCAGTTCGACCATGCCCTTGGACAGAGGCAAGCCGAGACCGGTCCCCTCGAAGTTCCGGGCCAGACGGCTGTCTACTTGGCCGAAGGGCGTGAGAGCGATCTCGATTTCCGCCTCGGTCATGCCGATCCCGGTATCGCGGACCCGGAAGAGGAAATCCCCGTTCGAGTCGATTTCCGCGCCGAAAGTGACGCGCCCGCCCTTGGGCGTGAACTTGACGGCATTGGACAGAAGGTTCAGCAAGACCTGCTTGATCGCGCGCGCATCCGCCAGCAAGGTCGGCAACTCTTCGGGTAGTTCATTGACGAGCTGGAGCCCGTTCTGCTCGGCCCGCTCGACGATCAAGCGCGCCGATGCCCCGGCGACCGCGATCACGTCAACCTCTTCCTCTTCAAGGTCGAGCTTGCCTGCCTCGATCTTGGAGACGTCGAGAATGTCGTTGATCAGTTCCAGCAGGTGCTCGGCGCTGCCATGAATGTCGGCGACGTAGTCGCGATACATGTCGTTACCGATCGGTCCGAAAGTCTCGTTCTTGATCAGCTCGGAAAAGCCGATGATCGCGTTTAGCGGCGTCCGCAGCTCATGACTGACCGCCGCCAGGAATTCGCTCTTGGCCCGGTTGGCGCTTTCAGCTTGCTCCTTGCTGCTCAGAAGCGCCGACTCGCGCGCGCTGAGTTCGGTGATGTCCTTGGCAGTGCCATGATATCCGATGAACTCTCCGCTTTCCGGCGCGAACAGAGGCACACCGGAAACCTTAAACAGGCGCTCGCTTCCGTCGGCATGGCGAAGGCTCGCCGGAAGGTCGCTGAAGGGCGCGCACGCATCTGCCTCGACCGCCTCAACCGCAGCGGGGTCCCAGTCGAGGAAGAGGTCCCCAAGCGGCCGCCCGATAAGTTCGCGCGGATGCCGGCCCGTCGCCTCCAGGACCCGCTCGGAAAGGAATGAAAGCCGAAAATCCTCGTCGGTTTCCCAAATCCAATCGGAAACCAGCTTCGACAGATCCTCGAAGCGGTCCTGTGCCCCCCTCAAGCGCCTGCGCAAGACACGCACGCTATCCATCGGCTGATACTGTTCCAAGATGACCAGGACCTCGCCTCGCGGGGAGCGCAGCACCGAGTGGCGGGCCAAATAGCTTTCCCAGAGTTGGCTCGCCCCAAGGTTCCACACTTTCTCCTGCGGGCGGCTCCAACCTGATTTATCGTCCGCGGTCGCGGCAAGAGCTTCAGCGGCGGCGGCCTCTTCTCCGTTCTCGCCGAATTCCTCGCGCAAGGAGGGCAGAAGCGCTTCGAAAGCAGGATTGGCATAGACCCGCCGGCACCGCGAATCCCGCAAGCATGTCGGTGCGGAATCATCAAGAATCCAGGTCATGGCTTCCAACAGCGTACCCGAGGGCAGGCCTGCCGTGTTCTCGCGGCGGGACGCCAAGGCTGCGTTGGCCTTATGCGCCATCTGTCAAGCCCAGGGTTCGCGGGTTTTCGATCACGAAGCACAAGCGCTGAACCGCCGCTCCGTGCGGGTCAGCGTCAATTTGAGCGCTTCGCTCCTTGAATGTGTCACGCATTCCGGCCTGCCTCGTCCCCGATGCCGCTACCCTCTGCCCTTGGACAGCGAGCCGTCTCATGCCATGCGTCTTTTAGTAAAAGCATCCTATTGTGCGTTAAATACTCTGAACAAGTCGTTAAGGAAAGGGCCTAACGGAACGCCCAGCGGCTGGCCGAAATCCTACTCGCGACCCCGCGCGGCTTCAGTCAGGGCACGAAAGAGAGACCGTTGTCTGGAGTCGAATACTAGGAACTCCGGGTGCCACTGCACGCCCAGTAGGAAGGGGCTCCCTCGCGCCTCGATTCCTTGGATCATGCCCCAGCGGTCGGTCGAATCGACCTCCAGTCCCTCGCCCAAGCGATCGATCGACTGGCTGTGCAAGGCGTTCACCCAGCAGCTTTCCCGCTGCAAGAGGCCGTGCAAACGGCTTCCGGCAAAGATCTGGACCTTTTTTCGCGGTAAGACCGTTCGCAGTCGGGGCAGGTCCGCATAGGCGGTATGGATGTCGTGATGCAAGGTGCCGCCGCGCGAAACATTGATCATCTGCGCGCCCCTGCAGATGCCCAATACGGGAAGCCGCCGCTTGGCGGCGACCTCAAGGACCCGAAGCTCTAATTGATCGCGCTGAGGGTCGATGCGCATCACCGGGTCTATTTCCCCACCATACAAGGTAGGAACGATGTCGTCGCCCCCGCCCACCACGATCCCATCGACACGGTCCACGGACTCGTTGAGGCCCGGGCTCAAACGCAGGGCGCGCGCACCGGCGAGCGCGAGCATTAGCCTGTTGAAGCTCCACATGCGCCAGCCATGGTGGCGGGAGGTGGTCACGCCGATAAGGGGCCGGCCGATCACGCCGAGGCCCAGCGCGCCGCCTTCTCGGACCAACCGAGAGGCAGCAGGCTCGAAAAATGCTCAACATAAGCGGCCATGGCTTCGGCCAAGCGATCCGGATCGTTCGCGAGGCGCTCGACCACGACCCAACGGTTCCATTCAAGAGCGACCGACCATTCCGGATCCTCGATCCGGGAATCCGGCAGACGGTAATGGAACGTGGGCCGGGCCTTGATCAGGGGATCGGGCAGACGCCGTCGGACCCGCTGCGGATCGAGGTGGAGAAACAAGGGCAGAAGATCAAGCTCGCGATTGCGGGTCGGATTGGCGGCAATGTAGTCGTCGATCAGGTCCCCAAGGTCCGGTGCATAGCCTTCGCGCATCACATCAAGACAATAACTTCTGGGAAAGGGGTCGACGAATGGCGTGAGACGGCGCTTCAGGTCCACGTCGATCTCCTCGCGCAACCAATCGGACAGGACGAGATAGGCCCTGAGATGGCGCAAAACGTAGTCCACCGAGGTGTCAGCCACTTCCGGGTTCAACTGCGCGCCGAAGGCATGCAGCAAGCCCGACAAGGTGCCTTCCGCACCCGCGCGCCGCAGCGCCACCACCAAGCGGTCGATTTCGGGCAAGCGGTCCAATTCGATAGGCGGACAGGCGATCTCCACGGGAAGCCACAAGCTGCCGATATCGCCCATAAGTTCCGCGAAGCCCTCCTCTAGCCGACGGGTCAACGCCGTATCCTCACCGGCCTTCGAGGCCTCGCGGGCATGGGCCAGGTCCATGTCCAACTCGATCTGAAAATCCCCGAGGGTGCTATCTTCGACAGTCAGAAAATAGCTGTCGCGCCAAGAAATTCGTCCGCCGAACAGCGCCTGGACCAGTTCCCCCGCCTCGGAGCATTCCAAGCCCGCGAACTCCAATTCCACGCCGATCCGCCGGGGATGGCCCGAGCGCGTGGTTTCCAGCGGTGGGCGAGCGATTTCCACATACATATGCACTTAATAGAGCGCCGCCGCTCCGCGTGCAAAGATCACGAAGATGAAATGGGAGTCAGCCCCAAGGTCCCGGCGCGGAGGACTGCACCACCGCGCCGGCCATTTTGCGCAGCCGGGCAACACGGTTCTCGGTCTTCGGGTGGGTCGAGAACAGGCCGTCGATCGCGTGGGCGTGGAGCGGATTGATGATGAACATATGCGCGGTCGCCGGATTGCGCTCCGCCTGCTGATTGTCGATACGGCTGGCTGAGCGCTGGATCTTTTCCAAGGCCGAGGCAAGCCAAAGCGGCTGGCCGGAGATCTCGGCGCCGCTCCTGTCGGCGGCGTACTCGCGCGTCCGGGAAATCGCCATCTGCACCAGCATGGCGGCCATAGGGGCCAAAATCATGATTGCGATTGTGCCAATTATCCCTACGGAATTGTTTCGGTTTCCGCCGAAGAACAGAGCGAAGTTGGCGAGCATACCGATCGCCCCGGCGATCGTGGCAGTGATCGTCATCGTGAGCGTGTCGCGGTTTTTCACATGCGCCAGTTCGTGGGCCATGACGCCGGCCACTTCCTGCGTCGAAAGGACTTGCAGCAGTCCGGTCGTCGCGGCGACAGCTGCGTTCTCGGGATTTCGGCCAGTCGCGAAGGCATTCGGCTGCGGATTGTCGATAATGTAGACCTTGGGCATCGGCAGCTCGGCGTTTTCCGCCAACTGCGCCACGAGATCGTAAAATTCGGGCAGGCTTTGCCGGTCCACCTCCCGCGCCTTGTACATCCGCAGGACGACCTTGTCGCTGTTCCAGTAGGCGAAGAGGTTGGTGCCGATCGCAAAGACCAATGCGAGCAGCATGCCCATCGTTCCGCCGAGCAGGAAGCCAACCGCCATGAAGATCGCGGTGAGGACGGCAAGCAGCATTCCGGTTCGAAAGATATTCATCTCGCCCCTGTCGATAAACAATGCCGGTCGCCATTCCAGGGCTTGGCGTGCCCGCCCGAAAGCTCCATATTTTAGAGATGAGACTGTTCAAAAGTCACGCGCCAAAAGCGTCCCGTGGCCAAAGCGAAGTGCCCAACCCCAAGACGTTGGGACCGAAGCAAAGCGCCGAGGCGGCCGAGGGCAAATCAACCAAGCCCAAGGAGATCGGTGGACCCAGCGGGCCGGAGCCGACCCGCTACGGCGACTGGGAACGCAACGGCATCTGCAGCGACTTTTGAAGCGCGCTCAGCCCAGCTTCACATTACCAACGCAGTTCGGCAGGGCTACGCCCGGCTTTAGGCGCGCATCGGGCAGCGGGTCCTCGATTCTTGTGCTAATCGGAATCTCGCCCGCCCAGATGTCTAGGGCGTAATCCTCTTCGTCATCGATTGGCCCGCCAGTTCTGATCTTGCAGGAGAGCTCGTCCAGTTTCATGGCGACCACTTTGGTCGCCTTCATTTCCTGTCCGTTGACCGGGCGCATCTCGGCCCAGCGGCCAGGGGTCACCCGTTCGACGAAATGCTCCAAGGCCTCCATCTTTTCGGCTTCGTCGGCAACCAGCTGCGCTTCGCCGAATGCCATGACCGAGCGGTAGTTGAAAGAGCTGTGAAACCCGGACCGGGCCAGCACCAAGCCATCGAGCAGAGCCACGGTCACGCAGACCGGCACTCCTTTCTCCAGGTGGCGGATCATCTTGCTGGCCGAGGAGCCGTGCCAATAGAGGGTCTCCCCCACCCGAACATAGGCCGTCGGCGTTACGTAGGGCTGCCCGTCCATCACATAGCCGACGTGGCACATCAAGCCCGCGTCGAGGACCGCGTGAACCTCCCGCCTGTCGGTCACCGCGCGCAGGGGCGAGCGCCGCAGGCGTGTTCTCTCCGTCACGCCGTAGGAGGTTTCGCTTGGGGCAACTTCGGGCTTGGCCATGGCAGTCTTCCTGAATTGAGAACTAGAAGGCGCAGGCTAACCGTAAAGTGGTTGCGGAATAAGGGCCGGTTTCAGCTAATGTGAAGGGCCACTTTGCGGAGCTCCCTTCCCCTTGCCCCGACGCGCCTCCACAGCCTCCCTCCTTATGCTTAGCCTTGAGCGCGGCGCCTCCTCCGAGGCGCTGAGCCGTCAAGTCTACGAGCAAATTCGCGCTGCCGTGTTGGACGGTCGCCTTTCGCCCGGCATGCGCCTGCCGTCCACCCGCGCCTTGGCGCGCGAAGCCGGCTGCTCGCGCAATACGGTGATGGCTGGCTACGAGCAGCTCCTGGCCGAGGGATATCTGGAGGGCCAACCGGGATCGGGCACCTTCGTCTCTCCCATCCTGCCCGAGGAGATGCTGACCGCGCGCGCCTCTCCCAGCACCGGCGATCCATCCGCGAAGGCGGCCGCGCCGCCGACGATAAGCCGGCGCGGAGCCGAACTCCTAGCCCTCTCGCTCAGCGGGCCGGCCCTGAGGAGAAGCGCGGGCCATCGCCGCGCCTTCGTTCCCGGCCTTCCGGAGAACGGGCTTTTCCCATTCAGCACCTGGGGAAAGCTGGTTGGCCGCTTCTGGAGCAATCCGCCGGAAAGCACACTCCGGCACGGCGATCCGGCCGGGCAGCCGGCCCTGCGTGCAGCGATAGCTGAGTATCTGAGGGTGGCCCGCGGAGTAAAGCTGGCACCGGAACAGGTCTTCGTGACCTCCGGTGCCCAGCAAGCCTTGGACCTGGCAGTGCGCATGCTCCTGGATCCGGGCGACGAGGTCTGGCTGGAGGAACCGGGCTACGCGGGTTTGCGTGGCCCCCCGCTAGCCGCAGGCGCGAGGTTGGTGCCGGTGCCCCTGGACGGGGAAGGGCTCGTCGTCGCCGAAGGGCGCCGCCGCGCGCCGAATGCCCGTCTGGCGGTGGTGGCGCCGGCCCATCACTATCCCCTGGGCGTAACGCTCTCTCTCACCCGCCGCCTGGAACTGCTCGATTGGGCGCGCGACGCGGGCGCCTGGATCGTCGAGGACGACTTCGACAGCGAATACCACTACGCCAGCAAGCCGCTCGCCAGCTTGCAAAGCCTGGAACCCGAAGACGGGCGGGTCTTGTATCTCGGCAGCTTCTCCAAGGTGCTCTTCCCCTCCCTCAGGGTCGGTTACTTGGTGGTGCCTCGGTCACTGATCGATAGCTTCGCGAAGGCCCGTGCCGCCCTGGACGACCACCCGGCCCTGGCCCTGCAGCCCGCCTTGGCGGCCTTCATAAGCGAGGGGCACTTCGCCGCTCACGTACGCCGTATGCGTACACTTTACGCAGCGCGCCAAGAGGCCCTGCTGGATGCGGCGCGGGTCTATCTCGACGGACTGCTGGAAGTCTCCGCCCAGCCGGGTGGACTGCATCTCGTCGCTCGCCTCCACCAAGACTTGAGCAGCCGCATGGACGACCGTGAAGCCAGCCGCCGGGCCGACGCGCACGGCATCGTGGCGCCTGCTTTGAGCGCCAATTACTTCTGGGCTTCGGAAGCCAGCGGCACCCGCGGCGACCGGCAAGGCCTGCTGCTCGGTTACGCCGCGGTGACGGACGCGGAGATGCCGGCCGCCGTGCGGCGCCTCGCGGCAGCGCTTGAGGCTTAGCCGAGATTCGGCACGGTCTTGACCATGCTCTCCCGCCCTTCCATCCGCGACCACCAGCCATCGAGATTACCGGCGGAGGCCAGCAGTGTCTCGGCTTCGGGCACGCCGCGCAGATAGTGATAGACAGGGGCAACCAGCATATCGGCCAAGCTTATGCTCTCGCCCGCCAGATAGGCGCTCTCGCCGGCGAAGCCGTCAAGGGTCGCGATACAGGTTCCCGCCTGGTCCAACGCGCCGCGGATCATTTCCTCATCCGGCGTGCCCCCGAGCATCGGCACCACCGCCCTTTGGATCACGATGCTGGTGATGATCGAGGGGTAGGCATAGGAGGTCACGATCCCATTGATCTGCGCCATCCGCGCCCTTATGCGCACATCTGCTGGCTGCAGAGCCGGACCTTCGAAGGCCTCGTCAACGTAGCGGCATATGGCGGCCGTCTCGAAGAGGACGAAACCGTCATGCTCGAACGCCGGCACCTTGCCGAAGGGGTTAAGAGCCAGAAAGCCTGGCTCTCGCTGAGCCCCCTGAAAAATGTCGATCTCCTTGAGATCGTAGGGCACTCCCTTTTCCTCGAGCGCCAGCCGCACGGAGCGGACATAGGTGCTAACCGCCGGACCATATACTATAGGATCTGCCATTATGCCCTCCTGCTCGCTAACCCCTGTTCATGCGATTGTTCACCAATTCATCGACAACTGCCGGCTCCGCCAAGGTGGAGGTGTCGCCAAGATTGGAATAATCGTTTTCGGCGATCTTGCGCAAAATGCGCCGCATGATCTTGCCGGAGCGGGTCTTCGGCAGGCCCGGCGCCCACTGAATGAGGTCGGGGCTGGCGATCGGCCCGATCTCCGTGCGCACCCAGCCCACCAGTTCCTTGCGCAGGGCCTCGCTCGGCTCCTCCCCGGCCACCAAGGTCACATAGGCGTAGATTCCCTGCCCCTTGATGTCGTGGGGATAACCGACAACCGCGGCTTCGGCCACCTTCTCGTGAGCCACCAGGGCGGACTCGACCTCGGCCGTGCCCATGCGGTGGCCGGAGACGTTGATCACGTCGTCCACGCGGCCGGTGATCCAGTAGTAGCCATCGCGGTCCCGCCGGCAGCCGTCGCCGGTGAAATACTTGCCCGGATAGCTGGAGAAGTAGGTTTGGACGAAGCGCTCGTGATCGCCGTAGACCGTGCGCATCTGCCCCGGCCAGGAGTCGGCGATGCAGAGATTGCCTTCGCAGGCCCCCTCCAGATGCTTGCCTTCGTTGTCCACCACCACCGGCTTCACCCCGAAGAAAGGCCGGGTCGCCGACCCGGGCTTCAAGGGTGTCGCGCCCGGAAGCGGCGTGATCAGAATCCCGCCGGTTTCCGTCTGCCACCAGGTATCCACGATGGGGCAGCGCTCGTCGCCCACAACGTTGTGGTACCAAAGCCAAGCTTCCGGATTGATCGGCTCGCCCACCGACCCCAAGAGCCGCAAGGAACTGCGCTTGGTCCGCTTCACCGGATCGTCACCGTCGCGCATCAGGGCCCGGATCGCCGTAGGTGCGGTGTAGAAGATGTTGACCTTGTGCTTGTCCACCACCTGCCAGAACCGCGAGGTGTCCGGATAGTTCGGCACCCCCTCGAACATCAAAGTCGTGGCGCCGTTGGCGAGCGGGCCGTAGACGATATAGCTATGTCCCGTGACCCACCCGACGTCGGCGGTGCACCAATACACCTCCCCATCGTGATAGTCGAAAACGTACTTATGAGTCATCGAGGCGTACACCAGGTACCCCCCGGTTGAATGCAGCACGCCCTTGGGCTTTCCGGTGGAGCCGGAGGTGTAGAGGATGAACAAGGGGTCTTCAGCGCCCATTTCCTCGGGCGGGCAGTCGCTGGAGACCTTCCCCAATTCCTCGTCGTACCAGCGGTCGCGGCCGTCCACCCAGCCAATCTGTCCGCCGGTGCGCCGCACCACCAGAACCGTCTTGACGTCGGGGCACTGCTCCAGAGCCTTGTCGGTGTTGGCTTTCAAGGGAACTTTACGGCCGCCGCGCAGGCCCTCGTCGGCTGTGATCACGTAGGTGGACTCGCAATCCAGGATGCGCCCCGCCAGAGCATCCGGCGAGAACCCGCCGAAGACCACCGAATGGATCACGCCGATGCGCGTGCAGGCCAGCATCGCATAGGCCGCCTCGGGGATCATGGGCATGTAGATCGTCACCCGGTCGCCCTTCTTCACGCCGTGCGCCTTCATGGCGTTGGCCAGGCGGCAGACCTCTTGGTGCAGCTCGTTATAGGAGATGTTCTTGTGGTCGGAGGGACTGTCGCCTTCCCAGATGATCGCCGTTTCGTCCGCCTTCGTGGAGAGATGCCGGTCGATGCAATTGTAGGAGACATTGGTGGTGCCGTCGCCGAACCAGCGGATGCTGACATCGCCTGGCCCGTAAGAGGTCTCCTTGACCTTGCTGAAGGGCTTCATCCAATGAATGCGCTTGCCGTGTTCTGCCCAAAAGCCTTCGGGATCGGCCACCGACTGCTCGTACATCTTGAAGTAGGTGGCTTCGTCCACCCAGGCATTCTCTGCGGTGTCCGGATTGACCGGAAAGATAGACGTGTCGGACATGCGGCGCTCCCTCGTACTCTTCGTTTCTGGCCGCCCCCCCCTGGGGATCGGCGCGTAATTGGATTTCCGCGAATTATCGACGGAATATCCCCGATTAACAACCGCCCGCGGCCCTCCAGGGGGTGGAAACGGCGCAGATTGCCAAGTTTATCCGCGCGTCACACTGATCTGGATCAGGTCTCCGGCGGCCGACCCTGCGCTCCACCCTCGACTCGCACGCGGCCTTCGGTGTCCACGCTCACCCTAATGGTTTGCAGGCTCTTGCCCGCGCAAGGGCCGGCGACGCAGCGGCCAGTGCCGATCTCGAACAAGGCGCCATGGGTATGGCATTGCAGGTAGCTGCCATCGGCGTTCATGAAGCGGTCCGGCTGGAAGTCCAAAGGCGTGCCCACGTGGGGGCAGGAGTTCACGTAACCGAAAACGCGGTTGCCTTGACGCGCGACGAGGATATCGGGCTGCCCCGCGCTCAAGGAAAAACCGCGCGCCTCCCCATCCTCGATCTCGGAAAGACGGCAAAGCGTCTTCGACTGTGCGCTCACACCTTGACGCCGCCCATGCCAGCGATGATCCGCCATTGCTCCTCGCTGACCGGCATCACGGATAGCCGCGATTGGCGGATCAGCGCCATCTCGGCCAGACGAGGCTCGGCCTTGATCTCCGCCAGGGTCACAGGCTGCGGGAAGGGCTCCACCGCTTTCACGTCCACCATTCCGAAGCGGCCGGACTCGTCCGAGGGATCCGGATAGTATTCTCGCACCACCTCCACGATGCCCACGATGCGCTTCTCGTTCACCGAGTGATAGAAAAACGCCAGATCCCCCAGGCGCATGGCCTTGAGGTTGTTCGAGGCTTGGTAGTTCCGGACCCCATCCCAATAGGTGGTGCCGTCGCGCTGCTGGTCCTCCCAGGACCAGGTGCCGGGCTCGCTCTTCACCAGCCAATACGCCATCGCTTCCTCCGAACCTTTTCGTCATGAAGGCGATAGCAAACTGGCGGCATCGGGGCTAGCCTTGCAGCGCGAGATTATCGGTCACACCAAGAGGAAAACCATGCAATTGCAGCTCGCCACCTGGCAGGAAATCGATGCTTATCTGAAACGCTCCACCGCCGTGCTGATCCCCATCGGCTCCACGGAGCAACACGGGCCAAACGGCTTCATCGGCACCGACGCCATCTGCCCGGAATTTCTGGCGAAAAGCATCGGCGAGCGGACCGGCGCCTTGGTGGCGCCGACCTTGTCGATTGGCATGGCGCAACATCACCTCGGCTTCTCCGGATCGATCACCTTGCGCCCGACCACCTTGATTGCCGTGGTCCAGGACGTGGTCAACTCGCTGGCCCGTCACGGTTTCGACCGGTTTTGGTTCCTGAACGGCCATGGCGGAAATATCGCCTCGGTCAACGCGGCCTTTTCGGAGATCTACGCGGAAAGCAGCCTCGGCACCGCTTCGTCCAACCGCCCATCCCTGATCTGTCGCCTGAAGAACTGGTGGGAAACGCCCGGCGTGCAGGCGATCTCCACGGAGCTTTTCGCGGAGAACGAGGGAAGCCACGCCACCTGCTCGGAAGTCTCCTTGACCTATTACGCCTACCCGGACCACGTCAAACAGGCGGAGATGAGCCCACCACGCGCGCCCACAGGACCAATCCTCGACGCCGACGATTATCGCCGCCGCTTCCCGGATGGGCGCATTGGCTCCAACCCCAGCCTGGCAAGCGTCGAGGCCGGACGGCGCTTGCACGACGCGGCCGTCAAGGACCTGTCGGATGAATGGACCGCTTTCGCGGCCTAACTTATATTCGACCCAATGGCGACCTCGGACGGCCTTCACCACATCGAGCTTCTGAATGGCGAGATGGCGCCAATCGCGGTGCGGCGCTCGGCGCGCGCCCGGCGCATCAGTCTCAGGATCGATCCGGCGGGCGGCCAGGTGGTTCTCACCCTGCCGGAGCATGTGAGGATCGGCGAGGGCCTGGCCTTCGCCGAACAGCAGAGCGGATGGATCAGCGGGCGCCTGGCCACCTTGCCGCCCCGGGTGCGCTTCGACGACGGGGTGGAGATCCCCATTCTTGGCGAGGCTCATATCATTCGGCACGACCCCGCGGCCAAAGCCGGCGTTTGGCGTGCCTCGGGGACTCTCTGGGTCTCCGGCGCCGAGGAATTCATTGAACGGCGCGTCAGCGATTTCCTGAAGGCCGAGGCCCGGCGGGAAATCAGGCCCCGCGCCCGGGAAAAATACGCGCGGCTACGTGCCAGTCAGGCACGCCCGCTCGGCCGCGTCACCCTGCGCGACACCTCGAGCCGCTGGGGCAGCTGCTCGCCGCGGGGAGATCTCAATTTCTCCTGGCGCTTGGTCTTGGCGCCCGAATCGGTCCTGGACTACGTGGTCGCCCACGAAGTGGCGCACCTCGCCCACATGGACCACTCGCCGCGATTCTGGAAGGTCTGCGCGGAATTGACCGAGGCCGTGGAAGAACCACGCCGCTGGCTGCGCCGCAACGCCGCCCGGCTCATGCGATACGGATAAAGCGCTCGACTTTTCGCAGAGGGCCGAACCCCTTAGGACCCTGCGTCCGGGCGCATCACGGCGGCACCCAGGATCGGCCCAGCGCCTCGTGCCTGGACGATGATGGCACAGCCGTCGAAAGCGTTCGGCCCGACAGCATCCTGGCCGAGCGCCGCCTCGAAGGGCGCGCCCGTCCAGGTCCCCAGCCGGCGCCACTCGCGCACGACGTGGTGGTAGGTCAGCTTCCTGCCGTTGTTTTCACCCGCCTCGATTTCGCTGCTGTGCTTATCGTCGAAGAAGACAATCCACACGTCCGCGCCACCCTCCGGCGCCGCACCCTCGGGGACCGAAACCCGCGCCGCTTCCGGGTCGATGTCCACGGCCACCCCGCGCTGATTGCGCGCAGCGGAGGTGATCGCGGCCAGAACGGCCCCTTCCCGCGAGCCCACCACGTCAACCGTGCCGTCGATGATCATCTGTGGCGTGTAAACCATGCGCTCACCGCGCGCCCGGGCATAGGCGCGCTGCCGCTCCGTCATCTCCGGCGAGGCGAAAGGATCTGCCCAGCCGATGTAGTCCCAGTAGTCCACGTGCAGAGAGAGCGCCAGGACATCGGGACGCTCTGCCAATTCCCCTAGCAGAGCATCGGCCGGGGGACAGGAACTGCAGCCTTGACTGGTGAAGAGCTCCACCACCACCGGCCGCTCGACCTGCCCGCCCACGGCCACGCTAGTGCCCGGCAGCCCGTGGCCAACGGCCAGGAAGAAACCGAGGATAAGCGCCGCCAGAATTGGTAAACGCAATTTCCTAAGCATGCCGGTATGGTAAATCCGGAGAGCGGACACGTGGAAATCACGAAAGCGAGATGCGCCCGTTACGCCCCCACGGCGGCACGGGGCGGGCCTTCATCGACGCGCCGGACTTCCGCCTCGACCGACATATCGATGAAATCCTCGGCGAAGCCGAAGTAATTGCCCTGCAGCGGCAAGGCTTGGCGGGGGTCGCGGGCAACCGCGACGCGAATGAGATTGGCGCCCCCCACAAGCCCGTTCGTCGGGTCGAACTCCACCCAGCCAGCGCCCGGCAAGTAGATCTGCACCCATGCGTGGGTCGCGCCCGCGCCCCGAATCTCGCTTTCCGACTGATTGTCGAGCTGCGGATCGTAGAGGTAGCCCGAAACGAAACGCGCCGCGAAGCCCAAGGCCCGCGCCGCCTCCATCATGAGCAGTGCCAGGTCCCGGCAGGATCCGCTACCCACCTCCAGCGTTTCGCGGGGTGTTTGCGTACCGATTGCGTAGCGCCGCTCATAGGCGAACTGCTGGCCGATCGCCTGGGTCATGCGCACGAGCAAGTCTTGGGTGTCGGTATGGCCGCTCGCGCTCATAAAGGCCTTGGCCCACTTGTCCACCTGTCCGTCCGGATCCGGGTAGTGGCGCTCGATCGTGCGGCCGAGGTCGGGCACCTCTTCGCTGGCGTAGCTAAAGGGATAAGTCGCGGCGAAGGGCTCGATCGGGAACTCCGGGTAGTCCAGGCCGAAGTGATCGATCACGATTCGGCTGTCAAAGGACAGCTCAGCCGCCGTTTCCTCGAAGGAGGCGATGGCGATGGAGTTGGAGAACACATCGTGCAGCCAGCGCACTTCCGCCTTGGGCGAGATCACCAGGGCAGTGTCCAACAGCCGGAGGTCGTGGCTATCGCGCGGCCGGAACATCAAGCGATGCTCGCCGAAACGAACGGGCCGCTGATAGCGGTATCGCGTCACATGCCGGACCGAGAGCTGGGTCATACGGCCTAAATTACACCCTTAACGCTGAGATTCGTGAACGTCAGTTTAGCATAACCGCCCACCGCCGGTTTACGCGGCCGGCGGTTGGTTCTCGTCATTCGGGCACAAAGCGCGTTACGCGGCGGCTTGGCCCTCGTTCATGAGGCGCCGCAGCACGAAATGCAGGATGCCTCCGTTCCGGTAATATTCAACCTCGTCCGCCGTATCGATGCGGCAGAGCAAGGTCAACTGCTCCTTGCTTCCGTCCGGCCTGGTGATCGTGCAGGGCACGTCCATGCGCGGCGCGATGCCGTCCGCGATGCCGGAGATGTCGAACATTTCCTCGCCGGTCAGCTTCAAGCTCTTGCGGTCCACACCTTCAGGGAATTGCAGCGGCAAGACGCCCATGCCCACCAGGTTGGAGCGGTGAATTCGCTCGAAGGACTCGGCGATCACCGCCTTGACCCCGAGCAAACGGGTTCCTTTCGCCGCCCAGTCGCGCGAGGATCCGGTGCCGTACTCCTTGCCAGCGATCACCACCAAGGGCACGCCCTCCGCCTGATAGCGCATGGCGGCGTCATAGATCGGCATGACCTCGCCATCGGGCAGATGGCGGGTGACGCCGCCCTCCGTCCCCGGGGCCAATTCGTTGCGGATGCGGATATTGGCAAAGGTGCCGCGCATCATGACGTCGTGATTGCCGCGACGCGCGCCATAGGAGTTGAAATCGCGCACCGTCACTTGATGGCCGAGCAGGTATTCGCCAGCCGGGCTTTCCCGCTTGATCGAGCCGGCCGGCGAGATGTGGTCGGTGGTGACGGAGTCTCCGAGCATGGCCAGCGGCCGGGCGCCGACGATGTCCGAAATCGCTTCCGGCTCCGGCTCCAAGCCTTCGAAGAAGGGGGGATAGGCGACATAGGTGCTGCCCGCGCTCCACTCGAAGGTTTCGCCGGCCGTGGTGGCGATGCTCCGCCATTGCTCCGGCCCATCGAACACGTTGTCGTAGCGGCTGCGGAACATCGCCGGAGTGAGGTTCTTCTCCACCGTCTCCCGCACCTCCCGGTTCGACGGCCAGATGTCCTTCAAGAAGACCGGATTGCCGTCGCTGTCCTCGCCGAGCGGATCGTTCAACAAGTCGGCCCGCAAGGACCCCGCCAAGGCGTAGGCCACCACAAGCGGCGGCGATGCCAGGTAATTCGCGCGGCAATGCGGGTTGATGCGCCCTTCGAAGTTGCGATTGCCGGAGAGGACCGAGCAAACCAGCAGGTCCCCGCTTTCCACGGCGTTTGCGATCGGATCCGGCAAGGGCCCGGAGTTGCCGATGCAGGTGGTGCAGCCATAGCCCACCAGCCCGAAGCCAAGCGCGTCCAGATCGTCCTGCAGGTTGGCCGAGGCCAGGTAGTCCGTCACCACCTGGGAGCCTGGGGCGAGCGAAGTCTTGACCCAGGGCTTCACCTTCAGGCCTTTCGCCAGGGCATTCCGGGCCAAGAGCCCGGCGGCGATCATGACGCTGGGATTGGAGGTATTGGTGCAAGAGGTGATGGCGGCGATCACCACATCGCCGTGGCCGAGCGTGTAGTCGGTGCCTTCCACCGGAACCTGCTTGTCCAGGCTACCCTTCTCAAGGTCCGGCGCGCTGGGGCTCTCCGCGTCCAGGCGGCCCTCAGCGCCGATCGGGTCGATGCCCAGTTCCTTCGCCAGGACGTCGGTGAAGGCGCTCGCGGCGTTGCTGAGCAGCACCTTGTCCTGCGGGCGCTTCGGCCCCGCCAAGGCCGGCTCAACCGTGGAGATATCCAGCGAAAGGGTATCGCTGAACACCGGCTCGGGCGTGGTGTCGTCACGCCACATTCCTTGCGCCTTGGCATAGGCCTCCACCAGCTTGACGCGCTCGGCGTCGCGCCCGGTGAACTCCAGGAAACGCAAGGTTTCTTCGTCAATGGGGAAGATCGCGCAGGTGGATCCGAATTCCGGCGACATATTGCCGATGGTAGCGCGGTCGGCCAGGCCCATGTTGTCGAGGCCGGGGCCATAGAATTCCACGAACTTGCCCACGACACCCTTCTCACGCAGCATCTTCGTGACCGTCAGGACCAGATCCGTGGCGGTGGTGCCCTCTTTCAGCTCGCCGGTAAGCTTGAAGCCGATCACTTCGGGGATCAGCATGGTGACCGGCTGGCCCAGCATCGCGGCTTCCGCCTCGATCCCGCCCACGCCCCAGCCCAAGACGGCAAGGCCGTTGACCATGGTGGTGTGAGAGTCGGTGCCCACCAAGGTGTCCGGATAGGCGACGTTGCGCCCGTCTTCCTTGGCGGTCCAAACGGTCTGGGCCAGGTATTCGAGGTTTACCTGGTGGCAGATGCCGGTGCCCGGCGGCACGACCCGGAAGTTGTCGAACGCGGTCTGACCCCAGCGCAGGAAGGAATAGCGCTCGCCATTGCGCTCGAATTCCTTGGCGACGTTACGCTCGAAGGCGTCCGGGCCGCCAAAATAATCCACCATAACCGAGTGGTCGATCACCAGGTCGACCGGCGAGAGGGGATTGATCTTCTTGGGATCGCCGCCGAGCTTGGCCATGACCTGGCGCATGGCTGCCAGGTCGACCACCGCCGGAACGCCGGTGAAGTCCTGCATAAGAACTCGCGCGGGCCGGTAGGCAATTTCTCTGTCCGAGGAGCGGGTCTTCGTCCAATCCGCCAGGGCGTGGATATCCTCAACCGTCACGCTCTGGCCGTCCTCGTAGCGCAGCAGGTTCTCCAGCAGCACCTTGAGCGAGAATGGCAGCCGGGAGATGTCGCCAAGCTTGTCCGCCGCGGCCGTCAGGGAAAAGTAGTCATAGTCAGTGCCGTCCACCGTCAGGGTGCGGCGCGTTTGCAAAGTGTCCTTGCCTAGGGTCACGAGCCTTCCTCCGTGCTCTCGCCGTACAGGCGGCGCGGGTTCGCGCACCGCCCCTTCTGGCCAATGTGGGTCGCCTCCGCCGAGGAGAGACGGGCCCAACCTCCAAGAGATTCCGGCCCGCCGGTCATCGGCGCAGCGCCCCCGCGACCGGTAGCGACCATGTCAGCGGGTCAACGCGCTTGCGTGAAGTGCACGCGAATATAAGCCTTCCAGCCCTGGAGTCCAAAGAGGAATTCGAGGAAATTTCGCCTTCGCGATCCCGATCGCAGCAGCGCGGCGCGGCTTGACGGACAGGGATATCGCAAGTAGTTAAAAGACGGACAGGGATATCGCAAGTAGTTAAAACTCGACGCGGCCCAAGCATAACGGAGAGTGAACCTCTGATGGCCGTCGGGTCGATCAACAGGGGAGGTTGGCGCAAATCCGGAGACGGTCCGGGGCCGGAGCACTTCGCTCCATCCGCGAATCGTCGGACAAACGCGCCGCCCCAGGGAGCGGGTTCGATGCAAACGGCGGCCGCGAACACGGCGCAACTCGATACCTTTCCGAAGCTTTTGCTGCACCATGCGCGCACGCGCCCAAGCCACCCGGCGGTGCGCGAGAAGGATTTGGGCATCTGGCAAAGCTGGTCCTGGCAAGAAAGTGCCGCGGAAGTCCGCGCGCTGGCCTGTGGTCTGGCTTCCCTGGGTTTCGCGCGGGGCGACCGTATCGCAATCATTGGGGACAACCGGCCCCGGCTATATTGGACCATGGCCGCCGCCCAGGCGCTTGGCGGCGTGCCCGTGCCGCTCTATCAGGATTCACCGGCCGCCGAGCTTGCCTTCGTGATCGACCACGCGGAAGTGCGCTTCGCCATGGCCGAGGACCAGGAGCAGGTGGACAAGCTTCTGGAATTGCGGGACCAATGCCCAAAACTTGAAAGAATCGTCTTTGACGACATCCGGGGCCTGCGCAACTACCATCAGGGCTTTCTGGCGTCATTCGACGCGGTGACCGAGGCCGGCCGCGCCTTCGACAGGGCGAACCCCGAGTTCTTCGAAACCGAGGTGACCAAGGGCAAGGGCACCGACACCTCGATCCTCTGCTACACCTCGGGCACGACCGGCACGCCGAAGGGTGTCGTTCTAACTTTCAACAATGTGCTCGTCACAGCGCGCAACGCCGCCGAGATGGAGTGCCTGACCGATAAGGAGGAGATGCTGGCCTACCTGCCGATGGCCTGGGTGGGCGATCATATCTTCTCCTACGCGCAGAGCTACGTCTGCGGGTTCTGCGTCTCCTGCCCAGAATCCGGCGCCACCGTGATGCACGACCTGCGCGAGCTGGGGCCGACCTATTTCTTCGCGCCGCCCCGCATCTTCGAGAATATCCTCACCAACGTCATGATCCGCATGGAGGACGCCGGGCGGCTCAAGCGCTGGATCTTCGACAGCTTCATGGGGGTGGCCCAGCGTTCGGGCGTGCGCCTACTCAACGGCGAGCCGGTTTCCCTGGGCGACCGCCTGAAGTACCGCCTGGGCGAGTTGCTTGTTTACGGCCCGCTCAAGAATACGCTTGGGCTGTCGCGGGTGCGGCTGGCCTACACCGCGGGGGAAGCCATCGGGCCGGACATTTTCGACTTCTACCGCTCCCTGGGCGTCAACCTGAAGCAGCTCTACGGCTCAACCGAGGCCAGTGTGTTCATCGCCATCCAGCCAGACGGGGAGATCTTCGCCGATACGGTGGGCAAGCCGGCCCCCGAAGTGGAAATTCGCGTCGCCGAAAATGGAGAAGTCCTGTTTCGCAGCCCCGGTGTGTTCCAAGAGTACTTCAAGTCCCCGGAAGCCACCGAGAACACCAAGACCGAGGATGGCTGGGTGATGACTGGGGACGCCGGCTTCTTTGACGAGCACGGCCATCTCAAGATCATCGACCGGGCCAAGGATGTCGGCAAGCTAAACGACGGCAGCCTGTTCGCACCCAAGTACATCGAGAACAAGCTGAAGTTCTTCCCCAACATTAAGGAGGCCGTGGCCTTCGGGGACGGGCGGGATTTCGTTTGCGCCTTCATCAATATTGATCTCGGCGCACTCGGCAACTGGGCGGAACGGCGCAACATCGCCTACGGCAGCTACCAGGAACTCGCCCAGAACCCGGAGATCTACGGCATCATCAAGTCCCATGTCGAGCAGGTGAACAAGGACTTGGCGTCCGATCCCAAGCTTTCCAGCTCGCAGATCCGCCGCTTTCTTGTTCTGCACAAGGAACTCGACCCCGACGACGGCGAGATGACGCGCACCCGAAAGGTGCGCCGCGGCGTCATCGCCGAGCGCTATGATGCGCTCGTGGACGCTTTCTACAGCGGGCAAGATCACTGCCGGATCGAGTCCCAAGTGACCTTCGAGGACGGCCGCAAAGGCGTGCTTTCCGCCGATCTCAAGATCATGGACGCCGAAACCTACGCGCCCAGCGCGCGGGTTGCGCAGGCGGCCGAATGAGCAGTACCGACACCAGCATGGCCGCGCCAGAGTCTGACCAGGCGCTGGGCGCCCAGCCACCCGCCGAGATCGCGCGACGCTTCGACGAAGTGCTACTGTCCGTGGACGAGATCTCCTTGTCCTTCGGGGGCGTGAAAGCGCTGACCGGCATCAGCTTCGATATCCGCAAGGGTGAGATCCGGGCGATCATTGGCCCCAACGGCGCCGGCAAGACCTCCATGCTGAACGTCATCAACGGCTTCTATCACCCTCAGGAAGGCACGATCACCTACCAGGGCGAGGTGCGTAAGCAAATGCGCCCCCACCGCGCCGCCAAACAGGGTATCGCCCGGACCTTCCAGAACGTCGCTCTGTTCAAGGGCATGTCGACCCTGGACAACATCATGACCGGACGGCTTTTGAAGATGAAGCGAAACCTGTTTTGGCAGGCGCTCTATTGGGGCCCCAATCTCAAGGAGGAGATTGAGCATCGCGAGGTTTGCGAGCGCATCATCGACTTCCTGGAAATCCAGTCTATTCGCAAGACGCCGGTCGGGCGCCTGCCCTACGGCCTCCAAAAGCGCGTCGAGCTGGCGCGCGCGCTCGCCATGGAGCCGACCTTGCTGCTGCTGGACGAGCCCATGGCCGGAATGAACGTCGAGGAGAAGGAGGACATGAGCCGCTTCGTCCTGGACGTCAACGAGGAATTCGGCACCACCATCGCCCTGATCGAGCATGACATGGGCGTTGTGATGGACATTTCCGACCGGGTCGTCGTGCTCGACTACGGGCGCAAGCTCGCGGACGGCACGCCGGACGAGGTGCGCGGGAACCAAGCTGTGATCGACGCCTATCTGGGCGTCAGCCACTAAGGGACGGGGGGAAGGCCGATCATGTCACCGCGCGCACTGACCGCCTGGATCCTGGGGGCCCCCGGCGTCATCCTGATCATCGGCTTTCTGTTCCAGGCCATCGCCGCCGCGAATTCCAGCTTTTTCTTCACCTGGGGATACTACGCCGAGGTCCTAATCGCCGGGCTGCTGCAAGGTGTGATGTATTCCTTGGTGGCGCTGGGATTCGTCTTGATCTTCAAGGCCTCGGGCGTGTTCAACTTCGCCCAGGGCTCGCTCGTGCTCTTCGCGGCGCTCACCATGGTCGGGCTGATGGAAATGGGGCTGCACTGGGTGCTGGCCCTCGTCGCGACCACGGCGGTGCTGGTGCTGGTGGCACTGGCGGTGGAGCGTGTGGTGCTAAGGCCCTTGGTCAACCAGCCGCAGATCATTCTCTTCATGGCCACCATCGGGATCTTCTATTTCCTAGACGGCTTTGGGCAGACCCTCTGGGGCTCGGACGTCAAGGTCCTGGATATCGGCATCCCGCGCGACCCGATCTTCATCCTGCCGGGCTTGGTGGAAGGCGGCATCCTAATCAACCAGTTCGATCTCTACGCCGCCGCGACCGGTGGGATCCTGGTCGCGGTTCTGGCCGTGTTTTTCCAGAAGACCCGGATCGGCCGAGCCTTGCGCGCCGTGGCAGACGACCACCAGGCCGCGCTCTCGGTGGGCATTCCGCTGAAAGTCATCTGGGCGGTCGTCTGGTCGGTGGCCGGATTCGTGGCCCTGATCGCCGGCATCATGTGGGGCGGCAAGCTGGGTGTGCAGTTCACCCTGGCGCTGATCGCGCTGAAGGCGCTGCCGGTTCTGATCCTGGGCGGCTTCACCTCGATTCCCGGCGCCATCGTCGGCGGGTTGATCATCGGGGCCGGCGAGCAGGTGGCCGAGGTCTTCCTGGGTGGCTTCGTGGGCGGCGCGATCCAGGACTGGTTCGCCTACATGCTCGCCATGCTGTTCCTCTTGTTCCGGCCGCAGGGCCTGTTCGGCGAAAAGATCATCGAAAGGGTCTAAGGCGATGTTCTACCGGGAGGCCGGGCAATTCAAGACGAGCTATGGGGCCGATCAGGCGATCTTCCCCATCCTGCAGGACAAGCTGGCCCTAGCCGGCATCATGGCCGTGGCCCTCTTCGTGGCGCCAATGATCGCCAGCACCTATTGGCTCGAGACCATCCTGGTGCCCTTCCTGGTCTTTTCCATGGCCGCCATCGGGCTCAACATCCTGACCGGCTATTGCGGACAGGTGAGCCTGGGTACCGGTGGATTCATGGCCTGCGGCGCCTTTTTCGCCTACAAGCTCACTACGGCCTTTCCGGATCTGCACATCGTGCTGGTCTTCCTGCTGTCGGGCTTGGGCACCGCCATGGTGGGAATCCTTTTCGGCATTCCCTCCTTGCGCATAAAGGGCTTTTACCTTGCCGTGGCGACCTTGGCCGCCCAGTTCTTCCTGATCTGGATGTTTAACAAGTTCGGCTGGTGGACTAACTACAGCGCCTCGGGCGTGATCTCGGCACCGCCGCGCAGCGTCGCGGGAGATCTCTTCATCACCGGGCCACTGGCCTCGCCGATCGTGAAGTATCTCTTCCTGGTGGTCTTCGTGGCCGTGCTGGCGCTGATCGCCAAGAACCTGGTGCGCAGCCGGATCGGGCGGAGCTGGATGGCGATCCGCGACATGGACATAGCGGCCGAGATCATCGGCATCCGGCCCATGATCGCCAAACTGTCGGCCTTCGCCATCAGCTCGTTCTATATCGGCATCGCGGGCGCGCTTTGGGCCTTCGTCTACACCGGGTCCGTGGAGGCGCTGGCCTTCGAGATCAACCGCTCCTTCCAGGTGCTCTTCATGATCATCATCGGCGGGCTTGGGTCGATCCTGGGGTCCTTCCTAGGGGCCGCCTTCATCGTGCTGCTGCCGATCTTGCTGAATAACCTGCCGTCGCTGATCGGCGTGCAGATGTCCGTCGACCTGATCGGGCATCTGGAGTTCATGATCTTCGGGGCGCTTATCATTTTCTTCCTGATCGTCGAACCGCATGGGCTGGCCCGGCTCTGGCAGATCGGGAAGGAAAAGTTGCGGCTCTGGCCGTTTCCATATTGATGCGCGACCGCGGTTTGCCGTTTTGCGGGGGAGTGCTAACCTAATTCAAGAAAGCAGGACAAACTGGAATTGTCCGCTCAACCACGGGAGGTTCAAATATGCGATTAAGAGACCTTTGCGTCGCGAGTTTGGGGGCCGCCGTTTTGGCGGCGCCGATCGTCGCCTCGCCCGCCCTCGCCCAGAACGAGCAGTTCGTTCCGCTGCTGGTCTACCGGACCGGCCCCTATGCACCGAACGGGATTCCCCTGGCCGACGGGCAAGTCGATTACCTGAAGCTGATCAACGCGCGCGACGGCGGCATCAACGGGGTGACCATCACCTTCGAGGAATGCGAGACGCAGTACAACAACGACCGCGGCGTCGAGTGCTACGAGCGCTTGAAGGGCAATGGCCCCACCGGCGCCTCGGCCTTTAGCCCCTTCTCCACCGGCATCACCTATGCCTTGATCGACCGGGCGACCACCGACCAGATCCCCGTGCTTTCCATGGGGTATGGTCGCGCCGACGCCTCGGATGGCACCGTGTTCCCCTACGTCTTCACCCTGCCGGCCACCTATTGGGGCCAGGCCGATGCACTGATCCAGTACATCAGCGCCCAGGAAGACGGCAATCTGGAAGGCAAGAAGATCGCTCTCGTCTACCACGACAGCGCCTACGGAAAGGAGCCGATCACCACGCTGGAGCGCCTGTCCAAGGAACGCGGCTTCGAGCTTAGCCTCTTCCCGGTGGCCCACCCGGGCCTCGAGCAGAAGGCCACCTGGCTGCAGATCGGCCGCCAGCTGCGCCCCGACTGGGTGTTGATGTGGGGCTGGGGCGTGATGAACTCCACCGCCATCAAGGAAGCCGCGGCCGTTGGCTACCCGATGGACCGCTTCGTCGGTGTTTGGTGGTCGGGTGCAGAGCCGGATGTCGAGCCAGCCGCTGCCGCCGCCAAGGGCTACAAGTCCGGCGCCTTCCACGCGCCCGGTGCTGACTCCCAGATGCACAAGGACATCCAGGAGCTGCTGGGTGACGACGCGGCCGACACCTTCGGCACGGTTCTCTATAACCGCGGCGTAATCAACTCGGCGATCGTGGTCGAGGCCATCCGTACCGCCATGGCCAAATACGGCAACAAGCCGATGACCGGCGAGCAGGTCCGCTGGGGCTTCGAGAACCTTGACTTGACGCCCGAGCGCATCGAGGAGATGGGCATGACCGGCTTCCTGGAGCCGCTCAAGATCACCTGCGAGGACCACGAGGGCGGCGGCAAGCTGATGGTTCAGCAGTGGAACGGCGAGGCTTGGGAGGTCGCTTCCGACTGGATCGAGCCCAACCGCGAGCCGCTGCGCGCCGCCTATGAAGAATCGGCCGCCAAGTACGCCGCCGAGCAGGGCATCACCCCGCGCGACTGCAGCAAGGTCGAATAGCGGGGCGGTTACGGACCCGGCCCCTCGCGTCAGGCGCGGGGGGCCGGTCTCGTTCCGGCCGAGGGCATTAGTCGAGAGGATCCCCGAATATGAGCCAACCGCTCGCATCGACGGCAGACACCCAGCCCGCGGCCGAGACAGAATCGCCGCTGCTTGCTGTCAACAATATCGAGGTGATCTACGACCACGTGATTCTGGTCTTGAAAGGCGTGTCGCTGAGCGTCCCGAAGGGCGGTATCGTCGCGCTGCTGGGCGCCAACGGCGCCGGAAAGACGACCACCCTCAAGGCAATCTCAAATCTGCTGCGCGCCGAGCGCGGGGACGTGACCAAGGGCAGTGTCGAGTTCGCGGGCGAAAGCGTGCAGCACCTCACACCCAACGACCTTGTCAAGCGGGGCGTCATCCAAGTCATGGAGGGCCGCCACTGCTTCGAGCATCTGACGGTCGAGGAAAACTTGATGACCGGCGCCTACACCCGGACCGACGGGGCGGCGGCCGTGCAGCAAGACCTGGAGATGGTCTACGGCTATTTCCCGCGCCTGAAGGAAAGGCGCACCAGCCAGGCCGGCTACACCTCCGGCGGCGAACAGCAGATGACCGCCATCGGCCGGGCACTGATGAGCCGGCCCAATCTGATCCTGCTCGATGAGCCCTCCATGGGCTTGGCCCCCCAGCTGGTCGAGCAGATCTTCGAGATCGTAAAGCGCATCAACGAGGAAGAGGGTGTCTCGATCCTGCTGGCCGAGCAGAACACCAACGTGGCGCTGAGATACGCCCGCTACGGCTACATCCTGGAGAACGGCCGCGTGGTGATGGACGGGGAAGCCACGGCCTTGCGCGAGAACGAGGACGTCAAGGAGTTTTACCTCGGCCTGTCCGCCAGTGGCCGCAAGAGCTACCGGGACGTCAAGCACTACAAGCGGCGCAAGCGCTGGCTGGCCTGATCATGGGCTGGAATTTATGAGCCAGGAGCACTTCGATACCCTGGAAACGCGCAGCCCGGAGCAAAGGGCCGCCGAACAGCTAGAAGCCCTGCGGGGCCAGATCGCCCATGCGAAGCAAACCGCACCGGGCTACGGGAAGCTCTTGGGCGCAATCGACCCGGGCGATCTTACTTCCCTCGGCGACATTGCAAAGCTGCCGGTCACCCGCAAGAACGACCTTATGCACCTGCAGGGCGCGGAGCCGCCCTTTGGCGGTTTCGCCGCCATCGCTCCGGGCGAGGCAGGGCGGATCTTCACCTCTCCGGGCCCGATCTATGAGCTTGAGGGCCGCGAGAGCGATCACGGCCGGGTGGCGCGCGCCCTCTTCGCCGCCGGTTTCCGGCCGGGGGAGATCATGCATAATTCCTTCGCCTATCATTTGACCCCGGGTGGCTGGATCTTGGATGCCGGCGCCCGGGCGCTCGGCTGTGCGGTGGTTCCCGCCGGCACAGGCAATAGCGAACAACAAGCGCGCGCCATCAGCCAGATTCGCCCCGCCGGCTATACCGGCACGCCGGATTTCCTGAAGGTCTTGCTGGACAAGGCGAAGGAGCTCGATCTGGATGTTTCCAGCCTGTCCCGGGGACTGGTCTCCGGCGGCGCGCTCTTCCCAAGCCTACGCCAGGAGTACTTGGAACGCGGCGTGGCCGTGCTGCAATGCTATGCCACAGGCGAATTGGGGCTCATCGCCTACGAAAGCGCCGCGCAAGAGGGCTTGATCGTGGACGAGGGCGTATTGGTGGAGATCGTGCGCCCCGGCACGGGCAATCCCGTCCCGCCCAGAGAGGTGGGCGAGGTGCTGGTCACCACCTTCAACGGCGATTACCCGCTGATCCGCTTCGCCACTGGCGACCTCTCGGCCGTCTTGGAGGGCCAGAGCCCCTGCGGGCGCACGAATCTCAGAATCAAAGGCTGGATGGGCCGCGCCGACCAGACCACCAAGGTCAAGGGCATGTTCGTGCATCCCGAACAGGTGGACGAAGTGATCAAGCGCCACCCGCAAGTGCTCAAGGCCCGCCTGGTCGTGGCCCGCAAGGGCGAGTCCGACGTCATGACGCTCGCCTGCGAGGTTACCTCCTCTCACGAGCACCTGGCCGACGAGATCGCCGAGACCCTCCACGCGGTCTGTAAGCTGAAAGGCAGCGTGGAGCTCAAGCACGCTGGCGAGCTGCCCAACGACGGCAAGGTGATCGACGACTCCCGCAGCTACGATTAGCCGGGGGCGGGTCATGCCCAGTTCCACCGCCTTTTACTCCGGATTGGGATTGGAAATCTGGCGCGCGGCGGTGACGCCGGAGGAGACACAGGCAGAAGTCGATTTCCTGATGGAGGCCTTGGAGGCGGAAGAGGGGGACCGCCTGCTGGACGCCCCCTGCGGCTATGGGCGCCATGCCCTGGAGGCGGCGCGGCGCGGCTGTTCGGTTACCGGCGTCGATCTGGTGGAAGACTTCCTGGCCGAGGCCGCGCTGGCCGCCCGGCGCGAGTCGCTTGACGCGGATTTCCTGGTGGAGGATCTCAGGGAGATGAGCTTCGAGCCGGTCTTCGACGGCGTCTACTGCCTTGGCAATTCCTTCGGCATCTTCGATCAAGCCGGAACCCAGCGCTTCCTGGAGGGCGTGGCGAGCGCCTTGGTGCCCGGCGGGCGCTTTCTCCTGGAAAGCGGCCTGCTGGCGGAATCCCTGCTCCCAAACTACGAGGAGCGGCTATGGCGCCCGGTCGGCGACCTGCTGCTGCTCATGGAAAACAGCTACGATGCGCTGGAAGGCCGGCTGGACACCACCTACACGGTCATCCAGGACGGCCTGCAGGAAAGCCGGGAGGCCAGCCACTGGATTTTTACGCTTGCCGAACTGAGGGCGCTTCTGGAAAGCACCGGCCTGGAAACCGTCGGTTTCTGCGCCGACCTGGACGGCGCCCCCTTCGAGCTCGGCAGCGACCGGATTTTCCTGGTGGCGGAAAAGCAGGGCTGACAGGCCGCACCTCTCCTGCAAGAACGGCCAATCCAGGCGAGAGCGCGGCCCGTTAGACTGTGTGCTTCCGCTACTCCGCCGGGCGTCACACCATGGCTTTGGAAACGCTTCTTGCCTTCACGATCTCGGTTTTGCTGCTGGTGCTCGTGCCTGGCCCGGTTATCGTGCTGGTTTCCACGCTTGGGGCCGCGCGGGGTGTGGGGGCGGCCGTTTCCGCGACCCTTGGCGCCTCGGCCTCCATCGCTGCCCAGCTTAGCCTCGCGGGGCTTTCCTTACTCTCAATTCTCGAAATCGCACCGCGATGGCTGGTAGCGATCCAAGTCGTGGCGGGCCTCTATATCGCCTATGTCGGGCTGCGGCTCTTGCGCGCGACTGAGGAGCCGAAGAGCCAGGCGAGCGGCGTGGCGGGTCCTTTCGTCACCGGCTTCATGATTTCCAGCGTGAACCCGAAGTCCATCCTGTTCTTCGGGGCCATCTTTCCCCAGTTCCTTGACCCAGCCTCCCCCTCGCTTCCCCAGATTCTTACGATGTGCTTGATTTTCCAGGCAATCTTTACGACCGGGGTTTTGGCCTATGCCTGCTTTGGCGCCTGGCTCGGCGCGCGGCTATCGCAAGTCTCGGCGCGCCCCTGGGCTACAAAAGCCTTGGGCCTCGGGCTGCTTGTCTTCGGGCTCGGGTTCGGGGTGCTGCCAAGGCTGATCCCGTGAGTCATACTCACGACGGCAATGGGCCATCGAAGGATCGCGGAAGCTCAATGCAACGCGCCGCCAGAAGCAACCGGACACGCTTCACGAAGCCAAGCACGATTCCTGGCCTATCCTTGCTGACCGCGGATTTCACCACCCACCGCTATCCACCGCACAGCCACGATGCCTACGTCGTGGCGGTGACGGAGAGCGGCGGCGCTTGCTTCTCCAGCAGGGGTGTCGATCAAGAGGCCCAGCCCCGCCACTTGCTAGTCTTCAACCCGGAAGAACCCCACGCGGGCCACATGGGGCGCAGCCCATCGTGGCGCTATCGCGGTTTTTATCTCGCGGAAACCGCGGCCCGCGACCTGTCATCGGCTCTGGAATCGCCGGATCTTGGGTATTTCTTGGAGAACGTCGTCATCGACCGGGAACTCATTGGTCTGTTTGCCGAGGTGCATCGCGATTTGACTGAAGACCCTGAGCGGGAACCGGATGTGATGCCGTTGCAAGAAGCCTTCGGCATGCTTTTCGCACGTCACGCCAGCGCCAAGCGCCGACCCGCCAGACCTCCACGTGACCGCCGCCTGGCGCTAAGGGCGCGCGAGGCCTTGCGCGATCGCTTTCGGGAGAGTTTTCGCCTGGCGGACTTGGCGCGAGACCTCGGCCTCACGCCCTATCAACTCTCCAGGCTTTTCCGGAGGAATTTTGATTTGGGCCCGCGCGACTATCTAATCCACCTGCGGCTCGCGGATGCAATCGGCCGCCTGAAAGAGGGCCTTCCACTGGCCCAGACGGCGGTCGAGTCCGGATTCTACGACCAATCGGCCATGCACTTTCATTTCAAGAGATGCTACGGCATCACGCCGAGCCAATATCTTACCGCGACGGGCCAGGCTTCCCGGGACAGGAGCATCGAGGGGCGGAACGCGGGAGAAATCACAATTTGGCCGCAATTGGGACGGACGAGGACCACATTCGGGCCCTAGCTAGAAGGCTACGGAGACTTCCCCTCTCTGTTGGAGGTTTGCCAGTCTTCCTCGACGGCCCCTCAAAAGACTGGCAGGCGGCCACCGGACCCGACCCCCGGTGGCCGCCGCCCCCCAAATCCCAGAATGATAATCTAGACCGGCAGTAAGCCACCGAATAAGCCGAGCGCCAGGGTGGCAAGAAGAAAGCCATAGAGCGAGACTCTGAGCGCTAAAGCCGCGGGGCCGGAAAACAGCCCCGGCTTCTCCTCAACGGCCAGCCGCACATGGGCTTGGCGGGCGGGAGGAGCGGCGTGCGCGGTCATGTTATTGGCGTCGGCCATACTCCACCAGTTTCACAAGGCGTTCGTTCTGGCGACGCAGGAAGTCAACCTCGTCGCGCATGCGGCGCAACTCGATGGCTTGGAATTCCAGTATCATCCGCTCCTCGTCCTTCTCGAGCCGGTGAGCTTCCTGGCTTTCCGGATGAGCGCCCTCCTGGTCGTTACTTTGGCCCTTGTTTGTTGGCATTTCCGGGCCTTTGTCAGGGCTCGCTTCGGCGACGTGCCCTTCGGGAGCGGGTGTAGAGCCCACCCCATACTTTCGGACAGTTTGATTTGATTCGGGCAAGGAACGCATGTGCGCGATGGCGAGAGCGACATCCTTCCATTTTTGCTGGGCCGCCTCGTTCCCGGCGGCCTCATAGGCCTCCATCAGGCCCTGGACAATGCGCTCCGCGTTCTCTTCGTGCGTTTCGATAAGGTGCGCCGCGATCGACTCCGCGCGTATTAGGTTCGACACGCCCATACCCTCGAGCCCAGCCATTCAAAATCCGACCATAGGCCCGGGAAAATCACAAGACGGTATAGAGGCTTAAGGCTTTGGAGGCTTGCCAGCGCGAAAAAGCGTGCTGTCTCAAAGGCGTGCGATCATCCGCGATAGCTTCTGCCGTAAAGCGTCGAGCTCCGCCTTCAAATCCTCATCGGTCTTCGCCGAAGCGTTTTCCGCCTCGTCGCGCAACTGCTGCGACTCCCGCAGCAGTCCGCGCAGCCGCTCATCGGCCAAGTCCATCAAGCGTTCGTTCTCTTCTCGCAGATAGGCAATCTCATCGCGCAGGCGGTGAAGCTCGATCCTCTGGAATTCAATGGCTTCGGTCACTTCGGTCCCGAGCGGGGTCTCCGTCTCGGCAACTTGCGCGCTCGACGGCACGGCCGAGGGTACCCCTAGGGTATCTTGTGGGTCTTTTCGCGAGGTAATCGACACGGTGCCTGTATAAGCCTTCCTGAAGACCTAAGCCCGCCGGCCACGCGGCGCCGGCAGTTTCCGGGGAAAGCGCTTCCGGCTTGCAACGAAATCCAGCATGGCTTGGTCGAGTTCCTCCGCCGCCGTCCGCAAGGCCGGGCTCGCGGCCTCGCGGCCCGCGCGCCCACTGCCCAGAGCCGCGGCAAAGCCATCCTTTTGCGGCCAGGTCGGGCCAATCACCTGATATCCGAAGGGCCGCAAATAGCCGCGCGCATCCGCCTCTTGCCGCTCCGAGCGGCCGGTGCGGGCAAGCACGATCGCTATATCCTTGGCCTTGACGCCCGCAGCCACCAACCGGTCGGCCAGCGCCAGGGTCGGCCTCAGGTCGTCGATCGTAACCCCGGTTGGCAGGAAGACCGCGTGGGCGGCGCTGGCCAGTGTCGCGGTGTGCTTGTCGGCGTAGCCCGGCCCGTCCTCGACCACCACATCGTAGCGGCTGCGCACCTTGTCCATGCGCTTGGGGCTCTTGAAGGATAGAACCTCAAGCTCCGGCTGGATTTCATTTGCAAGGCGGCGGGCTTGCCAGCCTACGCAGGTCAACTGCTCCACATCGAAATCCGCGATCAGCACCCGCCAATCCGCCTCCGCGAAGACCACCGCCAAGGAGCGCGCAAGCGCGGACTTGCCTACTCCACCCTTCTGAGAAGCAAAAACCACGCGAAGAGTCATCCGCCGTCCCCAATTGCATTTCCCTGTCTGCAGACTAACCGGAGTCGGGGCATAGATACACTACTCCACGCGAATTCAGCGCATCTGCGAGCCGTCACCAGCTCGTGCGCTTCCGGAGCGCTCGGCCCTGGGGTTCGCTCGGACTTGAGCGAAGCCGGCGCCCCAGGCGCCCACCCGGCTTTAAACCCGGCCGCCGCTCTGCTATAGCCCGCCAGTTCCAAAAGGTGGGTGACATGAACCCTTATCCGGCATGACACGGCTTACGGCTGAGGCACTTGCCTGCCTGCGGGGGGAACGGCTGGTGTTCACGCGCCTCGACTTTTCCCTGGACGCCGGCGAGACATTGCTGCTGACCGGCCCGAACGGAAGCGGCAAGTCGAGCCTGTTGCGCGTTCTGGCAGGATTGTTGCGGCCAATTTCCGGCCAGCTGCTCTGGAATGGTAGCCCCATCAGGGACGACCTGGGCACCTATCAGGGCAGCGTGCACTACCTGGGGCATTCCGATGCCATCAAGCCCGCCTTGACCGTTCGCGAGAACCTGGAGTTCTGGGCCCGCCTGCGCGGCGATCGATCAACGGTAGAACCCGCACTCGCGCATTTCGGCCTGAGCGATCTATCGGCCCTTTCCGCGCAGATGCTTTCTGCGGGCCAGCGCCGCAGGCTGGCTCTGGCGCGACTGCTGGCCACACCGGCCGATCTATGGCTGCTCGACGAGCCCAGTGTGGGCCTCGACCAGGCATCCTTGCGAAGCCTCGCCACTGCTTTGAACGACCATCGGCGCGGCGGAGGGCTGGCGGTAATCGCAACCCATGCCGAGGTTGGCGCTGAAAACCCCCGCCGCCTCGATCTCGAGAACTACCGGCCGGCACCCCAGGACGGCGGAGCGGCTTTCGAGGAGTTGGCCTGGTGAGCGGCGGCGGTGCGCCCATCCGGTCGGTAGTAGCCCGCGATCTTCGGCTCGCGCTCAGGCAGCGCAGCGACATCCTGACCATCGTGCTGTTTTTCGCCCTGACGGCCTCGCTCTTTCCCTTTGCGCTCGGCCCCTACCCCGACCTCTTGCAGCGCGTGGCGCCCGGGGTTATCTGGGTGACCGCGCTGCTCGCGGTTTTGCTCTCGCTCGAACGCCTGTTCCTGGCGGATTACGAGGACGGCAGCCTGGAACTGCTGGCGCTGTCTCCCTTGCCGCTGGAAGCCATCGTGCTCGCCAAGACCTTCGCCCATTGGCTGACCACGGGCCTGCCCCTGACAGCGGCGACCCCGCTCATCGCGTTGCTCTACGACATGCCGGCAAGCGGCCTTGCCGTGCTCCTCGCCGCCATGATCCTGGGAACTCCGTCCTTGAGCCTGATCGGCTCCATTGGCGCGGCACTGGCGCTGGGGGCCCGGCGCGGCGGCGTCTTGATCCCGCTGCTGGTCTTGCCGCTTTACGTGCCGATTCTCATCTTCGGCGTCGCCGCCGTGGACGCCGCGCTTTCGGATCTCGCGGCGCGCCCGCACCTGCTGCTGCTCGCCGCCTTGCTGGCGGTGGCGCTGCCCACGGCCGCTTTCGCCGGGGCCGCCGCCCTGCGTCAGGCTGTCGAGTAGCGGGGCGGGAGCTTGCGCGCTATGTTACTGAAAAAGAGGCAACCGCTGGGGTCTGGCAAGACCGAAGCCCCAACGGTAAGGAGTTGAAGTCAAGAGCATGAACCGGACCGCAACATCGAGCCAGCAGAGCGGATCGCTGCATCGGTTCGCCAACCCTGCGCGCTTTCTGCGGCTCGCCCAAGCAGTCTTTCCTTGGTCCGCCGGGGCCATGGCCCTATGCATCGCAGCAGGGCTCTACCTCGGCCTTTTCGTCGCGCCACCGGATTACCAGCAAGGCGAGAGCGTGCGGATCATGTACGTCCACGTACCCGCAGCTTGGATGGCGCTCTTCGTCTACGCGAACATGGCGCTCGCCAGCGCGTCCCTGCTGATTTGGCGCCACCCCCTGGCGGGCTTGATCGCCAAGGCCAGCGCGCCGGTCGGCACCGCCTTCACCTTTCTGGCGCTGTTTACGGGATCGCTCTGGGGCAAGCCCATGTGGGGCACTTGGTGGGTTTGGGACGCGCGCCTGACCTCCGTGCTGATCCTGTTCTTCATCTATCTCGGCCACATGGCGCTGATCAACGCCTTCGAGAACCCCGAGCGGGGCCAGAAAGCGGCGGCGGTGCTGACCCTGGTCGGGGTTGTGAACCTGCCGATCATCAAGTTCTCCGTGGATTGGTGGAACACGCTGCATCAGCCGGCGAGCGTGACGCGCATTGGAACCCCGGCGATCCATTCCAGCATGCTCTGGCCCTTGTTGCTGATGGCGCTGGGATTCACCTTTTACTACGTGACGGTGCTCATTCTCAGGCTGCGGGCGGAAATGCTGGCATCGCGCTTGCGGGCCATGAATCGGCTTGCGGCCGAGGAAGGGTAGGAGGAGGCGTCATGGAGGGCGGAATTTCCGAGTTCTTCGCGATGGGCGGCTACGCAGCCTTCGTCTGGCCAAGCTACGCCGTGTCCGGGCTGGTCTTGGCCGGGCTATTTTTTGTGTCCTGGCGGGAGCTCACGCGCCGCCAGGCGCTGCTTGACCGGCTCCAGGCCGCGGCTCCCCACCGTCGCCGCAAGCCGAAGGATCCGGAGCGGACATGACCCGCAAACGCCGCCGTCTCTATATCGTGGCGCTCGGTATGCTGTCGCTGGCGGTGGCGGCGGCCCTGGTGCTGACCGCTTTCGAGGATAATCTGGTCTTCTTCTACTCGCCGACGGACCTCAAGGAGAAAGAGCTGCCCGAGGGCCGGCTGGTGCGCATCGGGGGGCTGGTCGAGGAAGAGTCCATCCAGCGCGGCGCGGACAACCGGGTGTCCTTCGTGGTCACCGACCTGTCAAACTCTGTGCCGGTTACCTATCAAGGCATCCTGCCCGACCTTTTCCGCGAAGGCCAAGGCGTGGTGGCGCAAGGGAGCCTGGGTCCCGACGGCGTCTTCGTGGCCCGCGAGGTCCTGGCGCGGCACGACGAAAACTACATGCCGCCCGAAGTGGCCGAAGCCCTGCGCAAATCGGGGGAATGGCGGCCCGCGGAGGAGAGTGCCGCGCAATGATCCCCGAAATCGGCCACTTCGCGTTGCTGCTCGCACTCGTGGTTGCCTGTGTGCAAGGCAGCCTGCCCATGCTGGGTGCTGCCTGGAACAGGCCGTCTTGGATGGCGGTCGGGCAGCCCGCTGCGCTCGCCCAGATGTTCTGCGTCCTGGTCTCCTTCCTGGCTCTGACGCAGGCCTATGTGGTGAGCGATTTCACGGTCCTGAACGTGGTCGAGAACTCCCATTCCGCCAAACCGATGCTCTACAAGGTTACCGGCGTTTGGGGCAATCATGAGGGGTCCCTACTGCTCTGGGTCCTGATCTTGACCGTGTTCGGGGCAGCCGTAGCGGCCTTCGGCGCGAACTTGCCACCCACGCTGAAAGCGCGGGTCTTGTCGGTCCAGGCATGGATTTCCATCGGTTTCCTGAGCTTCTGCATTTTCACTTCCAATCCCTTCGAGCGGGTTTTCCCGCCCCCGCCGGACGGGTCGGACCTCAACCCCCTGCTCCAGGACCCTGGCTTGGCCTTTCATCCGCCGATGCTCTACTTGGGCTACGTGGGCTTTTCCATCGCCTTCTCCTTCGCCGTCGCGGCCCTGATCGAGGGGCGGGTGGACGCGGCCTGGGCCCGCTGGGTGCGCCCCTGGACCTTAGCCGCCTGGTCCTTCCTGACGGCCGGCATCGCTCTTGGCAGCTGGTGGGCCTACTACGAGCTGGGCTGGGGCGGCTGGTGGTTCTGGGACCCGGTGGAGAATGTCTCCTTCATGCCCTGGCTGCTGGGCACCGCCCTGCTGCATTCGGCCGTGGTGGTGGAGAAGCGCGACGCGCTCAAGGTCTGGACCATCCTGCTCGCCATCCTGACATTTTCGCTCAGCCTTCTGGGCACCTTCATCGTCCGCTCCGGCCTGCTGACCTCGGTGCACGCCTTCGCCGTCGATCCCGAGCGAGGCCTCTACGTCCTGGCGCTGCTGGCCATCGCGATCGGCGGCTCCCTGACGCTCTTCGCCTGGCGGGCCCCGGCGCTCAAGGCTGGCGGCCTCTTCGCACCGATCAGTCGGGAGGGCGGTCTGGTGCTCAACAATTTGCTGCTTGCCACTGCCACGGCCACTGTCCTGATCGGCACCCTCTATCCGCTTTTCCTGGAGGCCTTGAGCGGGGAGCGCGTCTCGGTGGGGCCGCCCTTTTTCAATCTCACATTCGGCCCCTTGATGGTGCCGCTGGTCGCCCTGATGGCCGTCGGACCGCTACTGTCCTGGAAGCGCGCGGACTTGGCGGGCGTGTTGGGGCGGCTCAAGTTCGCCTTTCTGGGCAGCGTCATCGTCACCGGCGCAGTCTGGGCATTCAGCTACGGCGGCCCGGTCCTTGCGCCCTTGGCCATGGGATTGGGCGCTTGGCTGCTGCTCGGAACGCTCAGCGAATGGGCGGATCGCGTGAAGCTTTTCCGCGCGCCCTTGAGTGAAAGCCTGAGCCGCGCCCGGGGCCTGCCGCGCGCGGCCTACGGGATGTCGTTGGCGCATGCGGGCTTGGCCATCTGCATCTTCGGCATTGTGGGCTCGACCGCTTGGAAGGTGGAAGAGGTGTTGGTCATGCGCCCGGGCGATAGCGTCACGGTCGCGGGCTACGACTACCGCTTCGAAGGCGTGCAAGGCCAAGAAGGCCCGAATTATCAGGCCAACCGCGCGCGCTTCATGGTCACGCGCGATGGGCAGGCGGTCGCCGTCCTGGAGCCCGAGAAGCGCTTCTATCCGGTCACCGACATGCCGACCACCGAAGCGGCGATCCACACCACCGGTTTCGCCGATCTCTACGCGGTCATCGGCGACCCGGCGCCCGTCAGCGCCGAGGACGGGGCCAAGGGCCGTGGCTGGACTGTGCGCATCTATTACGAGCCCCTGGTGTCTTGGATTTGGTTCGGCTCTCTGGTCATGATGCTGGGAGGCTTCTTGTCCCTCTCGGACCGGCGCTTGCGGGTCGGTGCGCCGAGGCGCCGCGTCAAGGCGCCCGCTCTAGCCCAGCCGGCGGAATAGGATTTTCTCGAAATGTGGACACGCCGCCTTCTCTTCATTCTGCCGCTTGCAATCTTTTTGATCGCAGGCGCCTTCTTCCTGTGGGGCCTCGATCCCGAGCGCGATCCCAGCGCCATTCCCTCCGCGTTGATCGACCGGCCCGCGCCCGAATTCGCCTTGAGCCCGATTGAAGGAACGGAAGGCCCTGGCCTGAGCACCGCGGATCTCGCCAGCGAGGGCGTAACGCTGGTCAATTTCTTCGCGTCTTGGTGCCTGCCCTGCCGGGCCGAGCATCCGCTCCTCGTGCGCCTGTCCCAGGAAGACGGCGTGCGCATCGTGGGGATCAACTACAAGGACAAGCCGGAGGAGGCCCGCAAGTGGCTTGAGGAGCTTGGGGACCCCTACGCGCGCATCGGAGCGGACCAGGATGGCCGCGCGGCTATCGAATGGGGAGTCACCGGCGTGCCGGAAACCTTCATCGTTGATGCGCAAGGCCGTATCCGCTACCGCCATATCGGCCCCATTCACCCAAATCAGCTGGAAAACGAGATCCAGCCGCGATTGCAGGCCCTGCGGCAGTGAGCATGGCGCGCGTTCTCTTCCTTCTACTCTTACTGTTGCCCCTGCCCTCCGGGGCGGTCGAGCCGGACGAAATACTGGACGACCCGGCCCTGGAAGCGAGAGCCCGGGAGCTATCAAAGGAAATCCGCTGCGTCGTCTGCCAGAACGAGTCCATCGACTCATCGAACGCCGGCATCGCGCGGGATCTGCGGATCCTGGTGCGTGACCGCCTGACCGCCGGGGACAGCGATCGGGAGGTGAAGGATTTCCTGGTGGCGCGCTACGGCGACTATGTCCTGCTGAAGCCGCCTGTGAAGCCCAAAACCTGGGCGCTTTGGTTCGGCCCGGCGATCATTCTGCTGATCGGGGGTCTGGCCACGGCCGTCTTCTTGATGCGGCGTCCGCGCCAACCGGCCGCCGGAACGCCATCCCTTTCGGAGGCCGAGCAAGCCCGGCTCGAGACCCTGCTCAAGGACGACCCGCCTAAATGACCTGGTTGTTCTGGAGCATCGCGGGGGCCCTAACAGCGGTGGTCCTGGCCCTTCTGTCGCGGCCTCTCCTGCGCGCCGGAAAGGCGAAAGGCGAAAAGCCGGGGGGCGAGCTGGCGGGGAACGAACGGGCGGACTACGACATCGCGGTCTACAAAGACCAGCTGGCTGAAGTGGCGCGCGACCATGCGCGCGGCACCCTGACGGCTCCCGAGGCCAAAGCGGCCAAAACCGAGATCGAAAGGCGCCTGCTCGCCGCCGACCAGGCGCGCCAGGCGGCCGGCGCGCCAACCTCGAAGGCGGAAAAGGCGGGCGCGCGGGCTGCCGCCTTGCTGATCGCCGCAGCGCTGCCCGCGGTCACGCTTGGGCTCTATCTCTGGCTAGGCGCACCAGGCCTGCCGAGCCTGCCCTTCGCCGAGCGCGAGGCGGAACGGCAAGACAGCCGAGAGTTCGCCGATCTCGCCGACCAGTTGGCAGCGCGCATGAAAGCCGATCCCAGCGACCCCAGGGGCTGGGAGCTCTTGGCCCGGACCAGCGCGAGTCTTGGCCGCTTCCCCCAAGCCGTGGAGGCCTACCGGCAAGCCATCCAACGCGGCGGCATGCGCGCGGACCTGGCCTCGGGCCTGGGCGAGGCTCTGACCGCCGTGGCAAACGGCAACGTCACGCCCGAGGCCAAGCAGGCTTTCCAGACAGCCGTGGACCTCGATCCCCAAGAGCAGCGGGCGCGCTACTACCTTGGCCTGTCGGAGGTTCAGGCCGGCGAGCCCGCCGCGGCCCTGGAGATCTGGACGGACTTGGCCAGGGACACCCCTGCGGAAGCGCCATGGCGCGCGGGCTTGCTGGAGCAGATCGCCGCACTTGTTCGCGAGACCGGCCTCGACCCTGGCGATTTGACGCCCCAGGCGCCGGCGGCGGTGGCCCCCGGGCCGTCTCAAGCCGAGGTGGACGCCGCGGCGGAAATGACCCCTGAGGAGCGGGACGCCTTCATCCGCTCCATGGTTGCGCGCTTGGCCGAGAGATTGGAAGAGGAGCCCGACGACCTCGACGGCTGGCTGCGCCTGGCGCAGGCCTACCGCGTGCTCGGAGAACGCGAGGCGGCTATCGCGGCGTTCAGGCGCGCAGAACCTCTTGCCGCTGATCTTCCGGTGGTGGACAACCGCCGCCAAGCGGTGGCCGACGGCCTGCGCGCGCTAGGAGAGCAACCCAACTAGATTTAGGGTTTTTTCCCTTTGCAGCCCGACTTCCCACCACTAGGCTTGTTTCATAACTGAAAAAGCCGCTCGAAAACGGGTGGCGGCTATGGGCAGGACGGGGAAAACACGGGAATGACGCAGGCGCAAACAGCGCTCGTGGTCGAGGACATTCACAAGTCGTTCGGGTCGCTGGAAGTCCTGAAGGGGCTTTCCCTGTCGGCGCATCAAGGCGACGTCATCGCCATGATCGGGTCTTCAGGCTCGGGCAAGAGCACTTTTTTGCGCTGCATCAACTTGCTTGAAATTCCCGACTCTGGCCGGGTTTCGCTCGACGGCGAGGAAATCCGCATGACCAAGAACCGGCGCGGCGAAACCGTTCCCGCCGACCGCAAGCAGGTGGACCGCATCCGCTCGCGCCTGGCCATGGTGTTCCAGAGTTTCAACCTTTGGACCCATATGACGGTTCTGGAGAACGTGATCGAGGCGCCGATCCACGTGCAGCGCAAGCCGCGACGCCAAGCGATTGAGCATGCGAAGGAGCTGCTCCACAAGGTCGGCATCGGCGATCGGCTCGACTACTACCCGGCGCACCTGTCCGGCGGGCAACAGCAGCGTGCGGCCATCGCCCGCGCTTTGGCCATGGAGCCGGAAGTCATGCTGTTCGATGAGCCGACCTCGGCTCTCGATCCCGAGCTTGTCGGCGAAGTGCTGCGCGTCATGCGCCAGTTGGCCGACGAAGGGCGGACGATGATCATCGTCACCCATGAAATGGGCTTCGCCCGCGAAGTGGCGAGCGAGGTTCTATTCCTGCACCAGGGCCGCGTCGAGGAGCGGGGTCCACCGGCGAAAGTCTTCGGCAATCCCTCGTCGGAGCGCTGCCGGCAATTCCTGGCGAGCAATCTGTAGGTGGAAAAGTAACCAATCCCGGGGCGGCCGAGCGCGCCGCGCCGAAAGCGAGGAGAAAGTGAGGATGAGAAAGTTTGGTGTTACCCTGGCGGCGGCGGCGGTTCTCGCCCTCGCAGCCCTGCCGGCTTCGGCTGAGACGAAAAAGGTCCGCATCGGGACCGAGGGCGCTTATGCCCCCTTCAATTTCATCGATAGCAACGGCGAACTGCAAGGCTTCGACGTGGATATCGCGAAGGCCCTCTGCGCCTCGGCGAATTTCGAGTGCGAGTTCGTGGTCCAGGATTGGGATGGAATCATCCCCGGTCTCTTGGCGGAGAAGTACGACGCGATCATCGCCTCCATGTCCATCACGGAGGAGCGGAAGGAGGTCGTGGACTTCACCGGCAAGTACTATAACACACCCGCCAAATTCGTTGCCAAGAAGGGTAGCGGCATCACGATCCTGGCCAGCGGCGACGAGGCCGGCTCCGTTTCGGACATGGACGCCGTGGAACTGAACGCGGACGGCCTAAAGGGCAAGATCGTCGGCGTGCAGAGCGCCACCACCCATGAGAACTTCCTGAACGACAACATGGCGGACATCGTCGAAATTCGCGTTTACGGCACCCAGGAAGAGGCAAACCTCGACCTCGTCGCCGGGCGGGTCGACATGCTGCTGGCGGATTCCGTGGCAATCGACGACGGCTTCCTCAAGACCTCCGACGGCGAGGGCTTCGAGTTCGTGGGTCCGGGCATCGCGGACTCCCGCTGGTTCGGCGATGGCGCCGGTATTGCAGTGCGGAAGGGCGAGGACGAACTGCGCGAGGCGCTGAACGACGCCATCGCGAAAATCCGCGCGGACGGCACCTACAGGAAGATCAACGACAAGTACTTCGAGTTCGACGTCTACGGCGGCGAAAGCTGATTGCGGCTTGGCGGAGGCAGGGCAAGCCCTGTCTCCGCGCCCCGATGCCCCGGGACCTGAGGGGGGATATTCGGCATCGACTGGCCTGATCTTCAATTTCTGGATCTGCAGGGCTACGGCGGATCCTTGCTACAGGGTCTGAAGGTCACCCTGCTGGCGGGCGTCACCTCCATGGTCGTGGCGATCTTGCTCGGGCTTCTGGGTGCCTGGGCAAAACTCTCCGGCTCCAAACCCGCCAGGCTCGCCGCCGAGGCCTATACCACCGTGATCCGCGCGATCCCGGAACTGGTGCTCATGCTGCTCGTCTACTACGGCATGACTCAGCTCACCCAAGACCTGGTGCGCGGGCTCAGCGAGTCCTTCAAGGATTTCCGGCTGAATCTAGATCCCTTCACGGCGGGCGTTCTGACACTCGGTTTCATCTACGGTGCCTTTACCACCGAGGTTTTCCGCGGCGCATTCCTCGCCGTGCAGAAGGGCCAGCTCGAAGCCGCCGTGGCCTGTGGCATGGGCCGCGCGCTGATGGTCCGCCGCGTCTTGCTGCCGCAAATGATGCGCTACGCCCTGCCGGGCCTCGGCAATGTCTGGATGGTGCTGATAAAGGCCACGGCCTTGATGTCCGTCATTCAGCTGCCCGAGCTCGTCCGCAACGCAGAGATCGCTGCCGGCGCCACGCGCATGCCCTTCACCTTCTATTTCGCCGTGGCGCTGCTGTTCCTCTGCATCACAGCCGTCTCCATGCTTGGCCTGCAAGGCGCCGAGCGCTGGGCCAACCGCGGCGTTAGGCGCTAAGGGCGGGGGATGCGATAGATGGATTGGCAAATCATCATCGACACCCTGCCCAAGTTTCTCGAGGGCACGGTCCTGACCATCCAGATCACGGTGATTTCCGTGGCCATCGGCCTGGTGCTGGCCCTGCCGCTTGCCTTGCTGAGATTGTCGAGCAACCCGCTGCTCTGGGCGCCGGTCTACGGCTTCGTCTTCTTCTTCCGTGGCACGCCGCTGCTGGTCCAGCTTTTCTTGATCTACTATGGCAGCGGCCAGTTCCGCGACAGCTTCGAGGCGGCTGGGCTCTGGTTCCTCTTCCGCGATCCCTGGTTTTGCGGCGTCTTGGCGCTGACCCTGAACACGGCGGCCTATACCTCCGAGATCCTAAGGGGCGGCATTCTGGCGGTTCCTCACGGCGAGATTGAGGCCGGGCGAGCCACGGGCATGTCGGGACTCCTGCTCTACCGCCGGATCATCTTGCCCAAGGCGGTGCGCCTCGCGTTCCCGGCCTATACAAACGAGGTCATCTTCCTGCTGCAGGCTACGTCCCTGGTGTCGCTCATCACCCTGATGGACATCACGGGGGTTGCGGCGCGAACCGCCGCGCGCTCCTTCGACTATTACGAGCTCTATCTCACCGCGGCAGCCTTCTACCTCGTTATCGTCTTGGGCTTGCAATACATCTTCAAACGCTTCGAATGGCGCGTTTCCGGCCATCTGCGTGCCCGCCCGGAGGACCGGCCCGGGGCGGCCGCAGCACCCGCCCAAGGACCAGCACCGCGCTGATCCGCAAGGGCACGCTCGCTTGCCGCGATCTTTTATCAAATACTTTTGTATTCGTCGGGGATATGGTTAAATTACCTCTGCGTGTTTCCTATGCAGGAAGAAGTCCTCTACCTTTGCCCACTGAACCGGAGCGTTCTCAAGGGCAGCCGTCGAGCCTCTCCAAAAGTCACAGGAACTGCAACCACCCTGGGCTGTTAGTGCCCCGGGTTGGGTATCTATCGAATTTTTGAAGGACATGAACATGACTATCGGTACGGTGAAGTGGTTCAACACGACCAAGGGCTATGGCTTCATTCAGCCGGACGACGGCGGGCCTGACGCTTTCGTCCATATCTCGGCGGTGCAGGGCTCGGGCCTGGACAGTCTCGCCGAGGGCCAAAGGGTCGAGTACGAACTGCGCCCAGGTCGTAACGGCAAAAAGGCCGCGGAGGATCTCAAGCTGGTGAGCTAAACCAAGCTCGCGGTAACAAATTACAAACAGCGGCGCCCCTCGTAGAAATACGAGGGGCGCCGTTCGTTTTCAGGGCACGGGAATCACCTGACCCGCGTCAATCCCCTTAACGTAGTTTGCGCCCTCTAGCCCGCGCGCAATATAAAGTCATCGTGCCCTGCCTGCCCGGCAGACGGAGTTGATTCATAAGATAGCTCTCGTTTGAAAGGACAGGGGCCGTGACGCCCACCCCGGATCCAAACGGTTCCACCGACCCCCCCGCCGCCGCCAAGCCCCGGCCGTTCAAGAAGGCACTGCGCGGCCTGGCCCTCTTTTTCGGCGCCGCGGCATTACTGGTGGTCGGCACCGCGGCACTTTTCGTGGCGCTGGGAATTCCGGTGGATCTCTCCGGATTGAAAGGCCGGATCCAGGCGGCCGCGTCCTCGCAACTGGGACGAAGCGTAACCATTAGCGGCCCCATCGAGCTGGTCCCCACATTGTGGCCGACCCTCAGGATCGAGGATGTCCGGATTGGCAACCCCGAAGGCTGGCCGGATGCGGATTTCCTGCAGCTTGGTTCCGCCCGTGCCCAGTTGGGCATCCCGCCGCTGCTGCGCGGAGACATCGCGGTTCGGGAATTGCACGTGGAGCGCTTGAGCGTTGATCTCAAAACCGACCCGCAGGGAAACCCGAACTGGGTCTTCGCGGATGCGCCGCCACCCGAGGAACGCCCCTCTGCAGATGACCCGACCGAAGCCGACCCCGCGGAAGCCGATCCCGGCGGCCCCCGCTTCGTGGGGTTGGACGAGTTGTCCCTGCGGGATATCGCTATCCGCTACGAGGACGGCCAAACCGGGCAAACTTTTGCCCTGGTCCTGGACGAGGTCTCCGGCGAAGCAGCCTGGGACGCTCCCTTGAGCCTCTCGATTCGCGGCACGGTTCAGTCCCTGCCCGTCTCCGCCACCCTCACCGCCGGAAGCCTTGCGGACCTCATGGACGCGGAGCGCGCTTGGGATTTGAATGTCGCCGTCTCCGCCGCCGGTACCGAACTGAGCGCCGAAGGCGTGGTCGCCGATCCCCTGCACGCCAAGGGGCTCGCCCTGGGCTTCGCGCTGAGAGGCCCAAAGATGGCGGAGATGGAGCGGCTCTTCGGGATCTCCCTGCCCGCCGATCGTGCTTTCGATCTGAGCGGGCGGATCGAGGAGGCTGGGGGCGCCTACCAGGTAACGGGATTGCAAGGCAGCTTGGGCGCGACCCCATTTACCGGCGACATCAAGGTCGATCTTGCTGGCGAGCGGCCCCGGCTGGCCGGAAATCTGAACATTCCAAGCATCGACCTTCAGCCATTCTCCGAAGCGGTCGAAACCGCAGCGCAACAACGTAACGGCCAAGCTGAGACGCAGGCTCCGGCGGAGGGGGAAACCGAGGTCGATATCGACGCCCCGTTGCTCACTCTTGAGGTGCTTGAGACCTTCGACGCGGACTTCGCGGTGACAGTGGGAGAGATCGTCGGCCACGCGCTGGATGCACGGGAAGCGTCGCTCGAGGTCAAGGTGGCCGAGGGGCAGCTTGAGAGCCCATTGAAGGCGACGGTCGCGGGCGTTCCCTTCACCGGCACCCTGATGCTCGCCCCGGACGGCGACACGATCTCGGCCGGTGTCGCCTTGCACGCGGAAAATAGCGATATCGCCGATCTTCTCGACTTCGTTGCGGAGACCGACCTTGAAGACGTGCAGGGGTCCTTCCAGGCCGCGGACCTTTCGGTCACGGCAAACGCCAAGAGCCTTCGGACACTGCTTCAGTCCCTGGAGATGCAATTCGCCCTGTTCGGGGCGGCCTTGAGCTACGGGAATGCGGAAGGGGAGCGCCCTGTCGAATTCACGCTCGATACCTTCGAGCTTATCTTCCCCGCCTCCGCCGAGGCCCGCGTCAAGGCGCGAGGAACGCTGCTGCGTGAAGCCTTCACCCTTGAACTCACCGGCGGCACCTTCGTCCAAAACTATATCGACCGAAAATGGCCGCTCGACCTTAAGGCTACCGGTGGCGGGGCGCTCTTGACGGTTTCCGGCATCGTTGGCCGCCCAAAGGCCGGTGCACGCACGGACCTGGCCTTTTCCCTGGAGGGCGAGGAATTTGGTGGGCTAGCCCCCTGGATCGGCGCCGACCCCAATGCCGATCTTCCCTACAAAATCGCCGGACAAGCCATCGCGGCGGAAGACGTGACCAAGATAAACTTAGAGGAGGTCAGGATTGGCAACACCGCGTTCAGCGGTGAGCTTGGGGCACGGGAGGAAGCTGGCAAATCGATCAAGACGATCCAGCTTGCTTTCGGCGAAATCTCCCCGGGCGAGCTTTCGAGCCTGTTCCCCGAGGCGCCGGAAGAGGCAAAGCCGGATGGGCCCTCCCGCGATTTGACCCTCGACGTTCCAATTCTGCCGCAGGGCATTCAGTTGATCGATTCCGACCTGGAGCTGACGATCGATCGCATCCGGCTTCAACCGCAGGACATCACCGGTTTTTCCTTCAAATCAAGCATACGCGACGGCCGTATGGAGTCCTCGCCGCTCCAAGCCAGCTTCGCCGGAGCGCGCGTTACTGGCAGCTTGGCCGCCGACCTGCGCGGGGAACTCCCCGGCTTTGATGCCTCCCTGCGAACCGCGAACGTCGATATCGGCGGCCTGCTTGCCCAGCTTGGGGTCGCCGAGGGTTTCGAACTCTCCGCCGGCCAGCTCGACCTGGCCTTGAAGCTCAGAGGCCAAACCCCGCGCTCGATCCTGCGCAACTCCGAGGTTACGGCCGGGATCGCCGACGGCCTCTGGCGCCTCAGGGATGCAAATACCGGAGGCAGCCTCGACATTGCGATTTCCGAGGGGCGCTTCACGGCCAGGCCCGGCCAGCCGATAACCCTCGGCCTCAATAGCCGTATAGACCAGATTCCCGCGTCGATCACCTTCGAGACCGACAGCCTGGCGAGCTTCGCCGAGCAGAAAGACAGCCTGCGGGCCCGCCTCGCGGTAAAAATTTTGAACACGGAACTGGTGTTCAGCGGCGAGGCCCCGCGCCCGATACGCCGGGAGAAACTGCGCTTCGAGCTAGAGGTTCGCGGCGAGGACTTCAGCGATTTCAACGAGCTGGCCAAGATTTCCCTGCCACCCTACGGCCCCTATGAGCTCACGGGCGCCTTCGGCACGCGGGAGACGGGCTACTTCATCGAGGACCTTGAGGTCACGGTTGGAACGAGCCGGCTAACCGGAGCACTGGAGTTGGACACCGCCGCCAACCCGCCACGGCTCGGCGTCGATCTGGTGGCGCCCAGTGTTCAGCTCGACGACTTTGCCGTCGGCGATTGGTCCATCGCCGGCACCCCGGAGGAAAACGAGAGCGCGGAGGCGGAAACGCCAAGGGATGGGGAAAAGGTTCGCGGCATACTGACTCCGGAGGTCTTAAACAGTCTCGACGCGAAGATCACGGTCAACGTTCAGGAGGTGCTTTCGGGCGAGGACCGTTTGGGCAGCGGCACGGCGGTGGCGACCGCCGGAAACGGGCGGCTCGCCATCGACCCGCTTTCGCTAGAGGTCCCGGGCGGCAATGTGGATGTCGGCTTCGCCCTGGAGCCCGGCGAGGCCGACTACGGGCTCGAAGCCCGAGCGAAGATCGACAATCTCGACTACGGCCTCCTCGCACGGCGGATTGACCGGCTTTCGACCACCGGCGGACAAATCAGCGTGGATCTTGATCTCTCCACGCGCGGGAGCGACCCTAGCAACCTGATGATGGAGTCGAACGGGCACATCGACTTCGCGGTCTGGCCGAGGGACCTGAACGCCGGACTGTTCGACCTTTGGGCAGTCAATCTCTTCACGGCGGTCTTGCCGTCGCTCGATTCCCAGGCATCGAAGGTCAACTGCCTGGTCGCCCGCTTCGCGCTGGAAGACGGCATCATGCGGCCCACAGCCTTGCTGGTGGACACCAGCCGCATTCAAGCCTCCGGCGACGGCACCATCGATTTCAAGAGCGATCGGATCGACTTCACCGTGGCGGCGAAACCGAAACGGCCGCAGATGTTCAGCGCGCAGACGCCGGTCCGGATCCAGGGCCAGTTTTCCGACTTCCGGGTGGGCGTGGGTTCCGGGGCGCTGATCGGCACGGTGCTGCTAATGCTGCCGAGAAGCCTCGCCGTGCCTTTCGAATGGATCTTCACGGAGAACGAGCCGCCTGACGGAAAGATCGCCTGCCAGAACGCCTGGGGTCGGACTCCACCGCCTTCGTGACCAGCACCTAGGCTCCCGAAGACAGGGCGATGGCGACGTTTTTGGTCTGCACGTAGTTCAGCAACGCCTCGCGCCCTTTTTCGCGGCCGTAGCCGGACTTTCCATAGCCGCCGAAGGGTGTTTCCACACCGCCAGCGTACCACTCGTTGACGAAGATCTGTCCGGCGCGAATCCGCTTGGCGGCGCTCATGGCCCGCTCAACGTCGGAGGTGAAAACGCCGCCAACCAGGCCATAGGGCGTTCCATTGGAAATCGCGAGGGCCTCGGCATCGTCGCGGAACGGAATGACGGACAGCACCGGGCCGAAGACTTCCGTCTGGGCGATTTCGCTATCGGGCGCGACGCCTTCCAGGATCGTGGGCTCCAGGAACCAGCCGGGACGATTGAGCGGCCGGCCACCGGTGACTGCCCGCGCGCCATCGGATTCCGCCCGGGCACAAAGCCCTTCCGCGCGCTCCCGCTGCCCGCGCGAGATCATGGCACCCATGTTCGGGCCGAAGGTGTCCCGCTCGATGCCCGGGCCGACGGAGATCGAGCGTGCCAAATCGGCCGCGCGCTCCACGATCTCGTCGTGAATGCTGTGGTGCACGATGGCCCGCGACATGGCTGAGCAGACCTGCCCGGAATTGAACAAGATTCCCCAGCGGACCGAGTCCATGAAGCGGTCCAGATCCGCGTCCGGCCAGACCAGCGCCGCCGACTTGCCGCCCAACTCCAAAACGCAGGGCACCACGTTGCGGGCAGCCTCGGTCGCGATCCGGCTGCCGGTCTCAACCGAGCCGGTGAAGACGATCTGGTCGACGCCTGGGTGCCGCGACAGCGCCGCCCCTGCCTCGCCGCCCAGGCCGCAAATCACGTTGACGGCCCCCGCGGGCAGTTCCACCGCCTCCGCCGCCCGCGCGAGCCAGGCGCTGCTCAAGGGGTCGAGCTCCGGTGTTTTCACGACACAGGCATTGCCGGTCGCTAAAGCAGGGGCGATGGATCGCGCCGCCATCTCCAGCGGATAGTTCCAGGGAATGATCTGCGCACAGACGCCAAAGGGCTCGTAGACCGTGAAATCCAGATAGCCAGCACCTAGCGGGATCGATCGCCCTTCCAGGGTTTCCGCCTGGTTGCCGTAATACTCGAAGTAGCGTGCCGCGCCCTCCACCTCGATCCGAGATTCCCAGAGCGGCTTGCCCGCCTCCAGGGTCAGCAGGGACGCGATCTCCTCGAGATTTTCCAGCAGGAAGTCGCCCATGCGGCGCACCTTGCGGCCCCTGTCGCAAGGTCGCATCTGCGTCAAGGTTCCCGAGTCATGACAAGCGCGGGCCGCCGAAACGGCGCGATCCACGTCGGCTGCATCGGCTATGGCTTGCTCCGCCAAAGGCTCTCCCGTCGCCGGGTCCTCGACGCTCAGGCGGCCGGAGCCACCGTCAACCCAACGGCCATCGATGAAGTTGCGCCAATAGGGCTCCACAGAAATCATGCCCGCGCCCTTTCATTCCCTGGATCAAAAGCCGGCTCGCCCAGCACCACGGCACGGCGCGGCTTGCCGAGATTGAGGACCTCAAGCTCGGTTCCAGCACCGCTAACCCCGGGTGCCAAGTAAGCCCAGCCCAGCCATGCCCCCACAGCGTAGCCGAAGCCGCCCGACGCGATCGACCCCACGCAGCGGCCGTCCTTCCAGACGGATTCCGAGCCCAGAGGGTCGGCCGGCTGGCTCTCTTCCCGGCCGGGCTCTTCCAAGCGCAGATAGACCAGCACCCACTTCTCCGGTTCCTCCAAGGAAACCGCCGAACCCTGGAACCCCTCCTCACGCGAGAAGCGTTTCAAGTCGGCTTCCGCCAAGGTCACCTCGTTGGTGAGTTCGTGACCGGATTTGTAGGCCTTTTCCATGCGAAGAGCGTTCAAGGTCGCCGAGCCGACGTGGGTGAGCCCTAGGGGCTCGCCCGCCGCGACCAGGGCATCGTAGACCTGGCGCATCGATTCCATGGGCACATGCAATTCCCAGCCCAGCTCGCCGGTATAGGTTACCCTGAGCGCCCGTACATTGGGTGCACCAGCCACGATGATTTCCTGGGCGGAGAGCCAACGGAACGCCGCGTTGTCCAACGGCGCCCCTGTACAGGCCGCCAGAATCTCGCGGGATTTCGGGCCGGCCAGCATCAGCACGCCATAGCGCTCCGACACGTTATCGAACGCGACCTCCTCGCCCGCATGGCGCTGCGTATCAAGCCAATCGAGGATCGAGGCCTCCTTGGCGGCGGCATAGACCGCGTAGAAGCGATCCTCCCCCAAACGCAACAAGGTCGCCTCGCCTTCCAGACGACCATTGGGATTGACAAGATAGGTCAGCGTAACCGAGCCCAGCTTCTTCGGCAGGCGGTTGGACGTTACCCGTTCCAGAAAGGCCGCGGCGTCCGCCCCGTGCACCTCGATCTTGGCGAAGGCAGTCAGATCCGCAATCCCGGCGGCGTCGCGCAGGCCCGCCACCTCGGCGGCGAGAATGTCGTGCAGTTCCGAGCGCTTGAAGGAATGAATATGTTCGGCCGGAATGCCGTCTCGGGCGTACCAGAACGGCCTCTCCCATCCATAGACGTCTTGATAGACGGCGCCCCTTTCCTTGAGCGCCTCATAGAGCGGCGAGGTCTTCGACCGTTCCGGCCGGCAAGCGGGCCGGTCGAGATGGGGAAAAGGGATCTCATGGCGCAGCAGATAGTCTTCCTTGGCCTTCTCGATCCGGTAGGTCTCATCGATCCGCGCACCGAAGCGCCTAGGGTCAAAGCTGGCCATCGAGATGTCCGCCGCCCCATGCACCATCCACTGGGCGAGATACTTGCCGGCACCCGGGCCCCAGGCGATGCCGACCTGCGAACCGCAGCAGAGCCAGAAATTCCTGACGCCCGAGGGCCCCAGCATCATGTTGCCGTCCGGCGGATGGGTGATAGCCCCGTGGATCACCCGCTTGATGCCAAGTTCCGCCAGGACCGGCATGCGCTCCATGGCGTTTTCGAGCCAAGGCATGATGCGGTCGAAATCCGGCTCGAAAAGTTCGTTCTCGGCACTCCAGGGCGTTTCGTCGTCCCAGACCGTGGCAGCGTTCGCCTTCTCGTAGATACCGATCAGCCCGGATTTCTGCTCCATGCGCAGATAGCCCGAGATCTGCCGGTCGTCGCGAATCACCGGCAACTCGGCGCCAAGGTTCAGGAATTCAGGGACAGTGTCGGTGATCAGGTAGTGGTGCAGCAGGTTGGCAATCGGCAGGTCGAGCCCGACCCACTTGCCGATCTGGCGCGCGTAGGTGCCGCCGGCGTTCACCACGATCTCGGCGTCGATGTCGCCCTTTTCCGTGTGGACGCTCCACTCGCCATTGGGCTTGCGGGTCAAGCCAGTTACCCGGGTGTGGCGCAGAATTTTGGCGCCCATCTGGCGCGCGCCCGCCGCCAGCCCGAAAGTGACGCCCGCGGGGTCCACGTGACCGTCGTGCGGTGTGTGAAGCGCTGCCTTGATGCCGTCGAGATTGTAGAAGGGATGCAATTCGCGGATCCTGTTGGGCCCGACGACTTCCATCTCATGCCCCAGCCCGCGTCCGACCGACAGCGTGTAGTGGAGCCAATCGACCTCCGCGTCCTCGTAGGCGACACGAAAGGAGCCGCAGCCATGCCAGGTGGCGCTCTGCCCGGTCTCGGCCTCCAGCTTGGGATAAAGCTCGGTGCCGTAGGCCGCCATCTTGGCCAAGCCGTAGTGGGACACGGAATGAGTGATCTGCCCAGCCGCGTGCCAGGTTGAGCCAGAGGTCAGCTCCGCCTTTTCCAGCAGCACCACATCGCTCCAGCCCTCCTTGCAGAGGTGATAGGCGAGCGAGCATCCCATGACGCCGCCCCCGATGATCGCCACCCTCGCCGCCGTCGCCATCTTGCAATTCATCCTTGCACTGATCCGTGGATCGGTTTAGGTAATGATACAGATGTATCCATGTCAACACACTTGATACACACATAGCCGATAGACCCGCCATGCCCGCGCCGCCGAAGAACGCCAAGGAAGTGACCGCCGCCCTCACCGAGGCCTTCCCGAGCATGCCTCCGGCGCTGCAGGCAGCGGCCCGGCATATCATCGACAATCCGCGGGAAGTAGGCGTGCAGTCCATGCGCGCGCTGGCCGCGAAGGCCTCGGTCCATCCCAATGCCTTCGTGCGCTTGGCTCGCCAGATCGGCTTCGAGGGCTATGAGGAAATGCGCGAGCGTTTCCGCGATTTCCTGGTCTCCGACGACCTGGGAAGCTTCAAGGACCGGGCGCGCTGGCTGCAAAGCCTGGCGGCGAAGGGCGGGGCCTCGGAAATCGTGAGCGAAATGGCCTCGGCCATCTCCGACAACCTTGAGCGGGGTTTCGTGCGGCAGGACGTGCGCGGGCTCGAGGGGCTCTGCGACCGGATCCTGAACTCCGAGCGGGTCTTCGTCCTCGGGATGGGCTCGGCCTACGCGCTCGCATATCAATTCTGGTACGTCACGCGCATGGCCTTCGGGCATATCACCCCGGTGCCGCAACACGGGTCGCAGCCTATCGACGACCTCGCGCTGATCGGCCCCGACGACCTCGTTATCGCGATGACCTTCCAGCCCTACAGGGCGGAAACCATGACAGCGGTGCGTCTGGCCAAGCAGCGGGGCGCCTTCGTGGTCGGCGTGACGGACGGTGCGACTTCTCCCCTGGCCCTGGAGGCGGACGAGGCGATTGTCTGCCCAACCAGTACGCCGCAGTTCTTTCCCAGCCAAGCCGCGGTCATGGGCCTATTGGAGACGCTGATTGCGATTTTGATCGCGCGCGCGGGCGAGACGGCGCAAGCGCGAATCGAGGATTTTCACCACGAACGACACGAGGCCGGCGTCTACGAGGAAGACCAGCGCCTCGGGTCGTTGAGCTAGCTTCGGTTACGAGCGCAAAGGATGCTGTCATGAACGAGCCGGCGGCCACGAACGGGCAAGCACTTCCCGGCCGGTATTACACCGACCCCACCCTCTTCTCAGCGATCAAGGAAGGCTTGCTCTACAAGTCCTGGCACTTCGCCTGCCACGAAAGTCAGATCCCAGAAACCGGCGACTACTTCGCGTTCTCGATTATGGATCAGGACGTCTTCGTCGTCCGCCAGAAGGATTCCAGCCTGCGCTGCTTCTACAATGTCTGCCAGCACCGGGGGCACACTCTGGTGGAGGGGGCTGGGCGCGCGAACCTTCTGGTCTGCCCTTATCACGCCTGGTCCTATGCCTTGGATGGACGCTTGCGCGGTGCGCAGGGAACCAAGGGTCAAGCAAACTTCGATCGCTCAAGGATTTGCCTGACCGAGGTGCGGCTTGACCGCTTCTGCGGCTTCGTTTTCGCCAATCTCGACCCCGAGGCCGAACCCATGTCGGAAGCCTTCCCCGGCGTGGAAAGCGCCGTCCGGGCACTGGCGCCAGACATCGAGGAGCGCGTTTACGCCGGCGGGCACGAGGTGGCGGAATCCTGCAACTGGCTGGTCGCGGTCGAGAACTATAACGAATGCTATCACTGCAAGATGGTCCACCGGACCTTTTCCTCCGGCGTGATCGATCCGGGCAGCTATGATATCCAGGCCTTCTCGGAGGCCGCGAAGTGCCTGCACCACACCGCGAAGGCGCAAAGCGGCGACACGGCTTGGTACGACACCTCCAGATCAGACTACGGCTCCTTCTTTCTCTGGCCGCTCTTCAGCCTACAGATCTACCCTTCCGGACTGGTGAACACCTATCATTGGCGGCCGGAAGGCGTCGGGGAAACCACGATCCATCGCGGCTGGTATTCCAAGGACGGCGTGATCGACGACGCCATGCAGCGGGTGATCGACCTCGACAGACAGACGACTTTCGAAGAGGATTTGGAGCTTGTGAAGCGGGTCCAGCGCGGCTTGGCCTCCCGCGGCTACCGGCCCAGCCCCTTGGTCATCAACCCGGAGGGCGGGATCGATTCCGAGCACTCGATCGACAAGCTGCACGAATGGCTCATGGAGGCGATAGATGGTTGAACCGGGCAAGACCATGCGGGCTTTCCTGCTCACCGGCCATGGCGATTTCGACAAGCTGGTCTACCGCGAACAATGGCCGGCACCCGAGCCCGGTCCGGGCGAGGTTCTGATCCAGGTCGGCGCCTGCGGCCTCAACAACACGGATGTGAATACGCGCACTGCCTGGTATTCCAAGGGCGTCTCGGAGGAGACGACCGGCGGCGCCTTCGAAAGCGCCAGCGACGACGACAGCTCTTGGGGAGGGGCGGCGATCACCTTCCCGCGTATCCAAGGCGCCGATGTCTGCGGCCAGGTGGTTGGCTTGGGCGCGAGCGCGGACCCCAGCTTGATGGGAAAGCGCGTCTTGATCGAGACCTGGCTGCGGGACTGGGACGATCCGCTCAACCTGGATAAATGCGGCTACTTCGGATCGGAAAGTGACGGCGGCTTCGCTGACTACACCACCGTGGACGCCCGCAACGTGCACACGGTGGAAAGCGATCTCTCGGACGCGGAACTGGCGACCTTCGCCACCTCTTACATCACGGCGGAGAACATGTTGAACCGCGCCGAGGTTGCCTCTGGCGACAGGGTTCTCATACCCGGCGCCTCCGGGGGTGTGGGCTCCGCCTTGATCCAGCTGGCCAAGCGCCGAGGTGCCGAAACCATCGCGCTCTGCGACGACGCCAAGGCCGCCGAGGTCTCGGCGGCGGGCGCGGACCATGTACTGCTCCGGGCCCCGGGCGATCTCAGGGCGGCCCTCGAAGCCACAACGGGAAGCGCGGAGGTAACTGTCGTGGCGGACGTGGTGGGCGGCGCGCTCTGGCCCCAAATGATCGCGGGCCTGGCCAGAGGCGGCCGCTATACCTGCGCCGGTGCTATCGCCGGACCGATCGTCTCCTTCGACTTGAGAACCTTCTATTTGCGCGATCTCACCTTCGTCGGCGCCACCATCGTGCCGCCGGGAACCTTCGCGGACCTTGTTGGATACATCGAGCGCGGCGAGATCAAACCCCTCTTGGCGGCGACCTATCCTCTAAAGGATCTGGTCGAGGCTCAGCGGGCCTTTATCGCCAAGCGCCACGTCGGCAACATCGTGGTCACCATGCGGCCCTAGCGATGAAGATCTCACGCATCAGCGTCTGGCGGAAAACGCTTCCGCTTCGCAAGCCCTACTGGTTCTCCGGGGGCCGGCTGAAGGTGGACAGCCTGGACTCGACCTTCGTGCGGATCGATACGGACGAGGGTGTCCAGGGCTGGGGCGAAGGCTGCCCCTGGGGGCATAGCTACATTCCAGCGTTCGGCGGCGGCATGCGCGCCGCGATCGAACTGCTCGCCGGCACTCTGATCGGCGAGGACCCGCGCGATATCGGCCGACTGAACCGGGCGATGGACAGCTGCCTGCCTGGCCATCCCTACGCCAAGGCGCCGCTTGATATCGCTCTTTGGGACATCGCCGGTCAACTTGCAAAGGTGCCGCTTTTCCAGCTTCTGGGCGGCGCCGAGGGCGATTCGGTGCCCGTGAACAGTTCGATCTCCACCGGCTCGCCCGAGGAGATGATCGCTCTGATCGAAGCCGCGCGCGCGCAGGGCTACCGGACCCACTCCGCAAAAGTCGGCGGCGAGGATCCCGATCTCGATATCGCCCGCATCGAGGCCATCGAGGCCGCCCGCGCGCCCGAGGAGTTCATCACCTACGACGTAAACCGCGCTTGGACCCCCGACCTGGCGGTCACCGTTATGAACTCCGTCTCCGCGCGGGGCTGGTTCGAGCAGCCCTGCGAGACACTCGATCAGTGCACGCGCCTGCGCCGCCACGTCACCCAACCCATCATGCTCGACGAGTGCCTGCAAGACTTCCAGGATCACTTGACCGCCTGGCGCGAAGACGCTTGCGAGGGCGTCAAGGTCAAGCCGAACCGGCTCGGTGGCCTCACCAAAGCCCGCCAGGCGCGCGATTTCGGCGTTGCGGTCGGATGGCGCATGCATGTGGAGGACGTGGGCGGAACCGTCGTCGCCGATACCGCCGCCTTGCATCTGGCCCTATCGACACCGGCGGAGCACTGCCTGGCCTCCTGGCTCTGCCAGGCGCATCTGATCGACGATCCGGCACCCGGAAAGGGCGCGCGTAACCGCGCCGGGCTCGTTGCGCTCCCGGAGGAGCCAGGGTTGGGAGTCGCCCCGGACGAGGCTTGGCTGGGCGAGCCCTTCGCGATCCATGAGAGCCCGGCACCATGAAGATCTCGCGCATATCCCTCCACCATGTGCCCTTGACCAGCCATGTTCCCTACTACATGGGGGCCGGGAAGAGCTGCGTGACCGTGACCACGGCAGTGCTGCGCATCGATACCGACGAGGGTTTGACCGGGTGGGGCGAGGTTTGCCCCATCCCTCACTACTTGCCGGCCTACGCGAACGGCGTGGCACCGGCCGTGGACGAACTGACGCCGGTGCTGCTGGGGGCGGACCCGATCGGGCCGGAAGCCCTGATGGCCGCCTGCAACAAGCATCTGCAAGGCCACACCTACGCCAAATCCGCCATCGATATCGCTCTGTGGGACCTGACCGCCAAGGCCGCGGGCTTGCCGCTGCACCGGCTCCTTGGCGGCCGGCAGGTGGAAAAGGCGCCCCTCTACCACTCCGTTTCCTGCCTGCCGCCGGACGTGATGGCCGACCACGCCAGAGAAGCTCAAGACACCGGCATCCGTCAGTTCCAAGCAAAGCTGGGGACCGACAACGATTGGGCGCAAGATGCGGCGCGCCTTCGGGCCATGCGCGAGGCTATTGGCCCAGGCCCCCTGCTCTACGGGGATTGGAATTGCGGCGCCACCACGCTGATGGCGATCCGGGTGGCACAGGCCACCCGCGAACTCGACGTCATGCTGGAACAACCCTGCGAAAGCCTGGAGGCTTGCGCCCAGGTCCGCAAGGTCTCGGGCATGGCCATGAAGCTCGACGAAAGCGTTCACGACCTCGGCTCCATCATGAAGGCGCACACGCTGGGCTGCATCGACGTGGCGACGGTCAAGCTTTCCAAGTTTGGTGGGCTGAGCGCGGCCCGGCGGGCCCGCGACCTCTGCCTCCACCTGAAGATCATGATGTCGATCGAGGATACTTGGGGATCGGATATCGCGACCGCCGCCGCCGCGCACCTGGCAGTCGCCACGTCCGGCGAATACCTGCTCAACGCCTGCGACCTTTCCGGCTACGTGAGCCCGCATTTGGCACCGGACGGCCCGCGGCGAGAACCCGGTGGGCTAAATGTCGGCGACGCGCCAGGCCTCGGCATCACGCTAGACGAAGCGGTGCTAGGCGATCCGGTCGCGGTTTATCAGTGAGAGGAGAATTCTGGGATGGCTAGCATCTTGGCAAGCGAGAACGCCCGGCACTACGAAACCGCCGAGCGCGTGCTGCCCGGCGCCGGGCTCGGGGGCTATGCGCTAGCGGAGGATATCCGCTTCATCTTCGCCGAGGGCCAAGGCGCCCGGCTGAAGGACGTGGATGAGCGCGAGTACATCGACTACGTCGGCGGCGCCGGGGCCTTGATCCTCGGGCACTCCCACCCCGCCGTGGTGCGGGCGGTGCAAGATCAGGCGGCCAAGGGCCTGCATATGTTCGGCACCCTAAACCTGCCGGCCATTCAGCTCGCCGAGCGTTTGGTTCGCGATATCCCCTGCGCGGAAAAGGTGGTCTACGCCACCACCGGGTCAGAGGCCACCGCCTACGCCATGCGCCTCGCCCGCGCCTTCACCGGCAAGGACATGGTGCTGAAATTTGAGGGCGCCTATCACGGCAATCACGACTACGCACTAACCTCGACCTTCCCGAAAAGCCTGGGGAACGATCCCTTGGGCCAGGACGACACCGCAGGGCGGCCGGCCGGCACCCGATCGACCATGTGCGTGGCGCCCTATAACGATCTGGAGGCCGTCGAGCGCATCGTCCGTGAACGCCGGGAGGAGCTTGCCGCCATCATCGTCGAGCCGGTGCAGCGCATTATCCCGGCCGAGCCGGAATTCCTGCGGGGCCTGCGCCGGCTCTGCGACGAAACCGGTGTCCTCTTGATCATGGACGAAGTGGTGACCGGCTTCCGCCTGACCTACGGCGGCGCCCAAGTTTGGTACGACGTGATCCCCGACATCGCAAGTTTCGGCAAGGTCATCGGGGCCGGCGGCCCCTTGGCCATTGTCGCGGGGCGCGCCGAGATCCTCGATCTCTGCGATCCGCGCCGCAAGGGTGAGCCCGACTACGTCTACTTCAACGGCACTTTGCACGGCAATCCGGTCGCCGCCGCGGCTACGTTGACGATGCTCGACGAACTCTCCGAGCCCGGCGTTTACGATGCCCTGAACAGCTTCGCCGACGACGCCTGCGCCGCCTGCCAGACGGTGCTTGACCGCCACGCCCTGCCCGCCTTGGCGGAAAACACCGGCTCCCTCTGGCAAATCCTTTTCATGACCAAGCGCCCCCGCCGGCAGGCGGACGTCATGGCAAGCGACATGGCCGCGGCACGCCGGCTCGACGCGGAGTGCATGAAGAACGGAATCTACGCCCTACCGGGGGTGCGCCGCTTCTTCTCGACGGCTCATGGCTCGGCTGAGCTGGAGGACACCCTGCGCAGCCTGGACACCGCCTGCCGGGCCTTGGCCCGCTAAAGCGACGCCGCCGCGCGGGCAAGCACCCGCGCCCCCAGCACCAGGTCCTCTCGGGAGGTATCCTCCTCGAAGCTATGGCTGATGCCGCGCTTGGAGGGAACGAAGAGCATGGCTGCGGGCATGCGGTGCGCCACGTTGGCGGCGTCGTGCAACGCCCCCGAGGGCATCCGCCGCCAGGAACCGGGCACAACCGACTTGGCCGCCGATTCAATGCGCGCGGCCAGATCGGGATCGCAGGGCGCCGGATCGATGGTGGCGTAAGCGGAGCGTTCGAGCGCCAGGCCACGCTCCGCCGCGACCGCATCGGCCGTCGCGTGAATGATCGCCTCCATCCGGTCGAGCCGCTCGGTTTCCGCGTCGCGCCACTGCACGGTGAAGTCCACGCGCCCCGGCACGATGGAACCGGCGTTGGGATGCAAGGCCGCTTGCCCGATGGTCCAGACCGTCGCCGGCGTGACCGCGCCTGCGAGGCGCCGGTTCAGTTCCGTGGCGAAGCTCGCCAGGCCCTGAAAGGCATCGCGCCTGAGATGCATCGGCGTGGTACCTGCATGGTTCTGCTGACCGGTGAAGCGAAACCGCTCGCTACGGATGCCGACGATATTTTCCACCACGCCGATTTTCTCGCCCGCCTCGTCGAGCACCGGTCCCTGCTCGATATGGGCCTCGATGAAGGCGCTGAAGCGTTCCGGCCCGACCGGCTCCGCCCCGGCCAGGTCGCGCATGCTGGCCCGCGCCTCCGCCAGGGTGATGCCCTCGTCGTCGGTAAGGGCATCGGCGTCCGCTAGCGAAATCAAGCCGGACCAAATCCGGCTGCCGGTCAAGGTCGAGAAGCGCCCCTCCTCGTCCTGGAAGGAAACGGCCGCGATGGGCGGCCCACCGCACTCGAGACTCGCTCGCGCAGTCTCAAGGGCAGCGATCACGCCGTAGGCCCCGTCGAGCCAGCCCCCCTCAGGCTGACTATCGGAATGGGAACCCATGAGCAGACAGGGCCCTTCCCCCGGCGGCAGGCCGAAGAGGTTGCCGACCGTATCGAAGACGGGCCGCAAGCCCGCCGCCTCCATGCGCCCCGCCAGCCACCGCCGCGCTTCGATATCGGCCTGGGAGTAGGCGGGGCGAACCACGCCGCTTCCGCATTGGCCGAAACCCCGCAAGGTTTCCAGGTCGCCGAGCAAGCGCTCCGGCCGAATCTCAATTTCCGTCATTGTTAGGTTCCTTCTTGCCCCGCATCACTGAGACCTGCCGCCAAAGCAAGTCCAATAGATGCTGAAACGATTTTCACATCGACATTAGGGTTGGCCGCGACCTGTCGTATCCAATCCCAACCCGCAACTTGAGTTTTGGAAGCCAGTCCGGGCGCCAAGCGCTGAAGAACGGGGTCAACGCTCTCGGCACCGCGCGGGCGCCACAGAACGACGCCACTATCCTGAGGCTCGAAGACTTCGACGCCGGGATGCCCAGACAAGAACTCCCACAGATCCTCCGCGGCCGCCATGCATCGCTCAATGCGCGCGGCCATCCCCGCCCGCCCCCATGCGAGCAAGGTCGCGAGCAAGGGCACGGCAATGGCCCCATGCGATCCCAGGACGCCGACATTTGGAACCGCGAGGTAGGCGCCGCCAAAACTGATCGCTTGCTGGGCCGCGGCACTGTCGCGGAAGAGGATCAACCCGGATTCCTTGGGCTGAAAGAGCCATTTGTGGGCCGAGACGGCGACGGAATCCGCCCGCTCGACCCCATCCAAACGGCCGGCGTAGCGCGGCGAAAGGCGCAGCGGGCCTGCCCAGGCGGCATCCACGTGGGTCCAGGCGGCGCGCGCCGCGAGACTCAGATCCTCGATGACGCCAGCGCTCGTGGTTCCCGCCGTCAATACGAGAACGGCCTTGGACAGATCCTTGGGCAAGGCGTCCGCGGCCAGGCCGCCGCGCGCGTCGAGGGGCAGCTTCACGCACTCCATGCCCAGAATATGCGCTGACTTACCGACCGAGAGATGCGCCGCCTCGGAGGTGATGACGATTTCCGCACCCGCCACTTCCCGCGCCGCCCAAAGGGCGGTCAGGTTCGCGATTGTGGAGCCCGGCACCATATGGCCGCCATCCATCCCGAATAGGGGTGCCAGCCAATCTACGACCCGCACCTCCAAATCCCGCGCCACCGGTGCGGTGTCCGGGTGCAACAGGTTCTGATTCAACGCCGCGGTCCACAGCGTAGCCGCCCAGGCGATCCAGGGTGTGGGCGGGTCCATGTGCGCGAAGGCCTCGGGCGCGCCGAGCCTTCTGGCCTGCCCGATCACGATGGGCGCCAAACGCTCCAGTGCTTCCGACTCTCCCAAGCCCGTCTCCGGCAGGGCGGACGGCAGGGTGAGGGCCGCCTCGCTGGGCCGCGGGTTCAGCAGCGCGTCGGCCGCTTGCCGCAAGCCTTCGGCGTTCGCCAAGAACGACCCATCCGTCATATCCCGCCCTTTTTCTCCGGATCCTACAATGGCGAGCCTAACGGACTTGCCTTTCCCGGAATAGGTCGGAAGGCCAAGCAAAACGACCACTGCGGCGTTGCCTAGACGGCAGCGACGTGCGATCTAATTAACCTAAGCAATAACGATACGCGGGGATGGCCTCCACGATGCCGTCCCCCAACTTGGGGAGGATCGAGGGTGATACCAGGATCATTCGACTATCATCGTCCGAAAACCTTGGACGAAGCGGTCGGCCTTTTGTCGTCGCTGGGCGAGGAGGCCCGGGTGGTGGCCGGCGGGCATAGCCTGATTCCAATGATGAAGCTGCGCATGGCGGTGCCGGAGAATCTGGTGGACCTGCAGGATATCGACGCCTTGCGCGGCATCGAGATCGGCCCGGACAGCGTGGCCATCGGGGCTTTGACCACCCAGCATGAGATCATCGACTCCGAGGAGCTCGCGGCCTGCTGCCCCATCTTGCGCGAGACCTCGCTCGTGATCGCCGACCCGCAGGTGCGCTACTGCGGCACCTTGGGCGGCAATGTGGCCAACGGCGACCCGGGCAACGACATGCCCGCCGTCATGATGGCCTTGGACGCGAGCTACCACCTAGCCGGCCCACAAGGCAGCCGGGAGGTCGCCGCGCGGGAGTTCTACGACGCCGCCTACTTCACCAAGCTGCAAGACGGCGAAATCCTCACTAAGGTTGTCTTTCCCCGTCCCGCCGCGGGCTCCGGCTTTGCCTACGAGAAACAAAAGCGACAGATCGGCGACTATGCGACCGCCGCCGCCGCGATTGTGACCCTGGAGGGCGGCACCTGCTCGGCTGCGTCGATCAGCTTGACGAACCTCGCCGACACGCCGCTCCACGCCCCGGACGCGGGCGCGGCCCTGGTGGGAACCGGCGTGGACGCGGAGGCAATCGCAAAAGCCGCCGATGCCGCCAAGGCGATCACCGCCCCGGCCAGCGACGGCCGCGGGCCGGCGGAGTTCCGCACCCATCTTGCCGGAGTCATGGTCCGGCGCGCGATTGAACGGGCGCTCGCCCGCGCAAGGACCTGAGGGAGGCACGAGAATAATGGCGAAAATGCACGTTAAAATGACAGTCAACGGCCGCGAGGTCGAAGCGCTTGAAGAGCCGCGGGTCCTCTTGATCCACTTCCTGCGGGAGACGCTCAATCTCACCGGCCCGCATATCGGCTGCGAGACCAGCCACTGCGGCGCCTGCACGGTGGATATGAACGGCAAGTCCGTGAAGTCCTGCACCTGCTTCGTGGCCCAGGCCAACGGCGCGGATATCACGACCATCGAAGGCATCGCCGGCCCCGACGGGACCCTGCACGCCCTGCAGGAAGCGTTCCGGGAGCATCACGGGCTGCAATGCGGCTTCTGCACGCCGGGCATGATCACCCGCGCCTACAGGCTTTTGCAGGAAAACCCCGATCCCAGCGACGAGGACATCCGCTACGGGATTTCCGGGAACCTCTGCCGTTGCACCGGCTACCAGAACATCGTCAAGGCCATCCGCTCAGCCGCGGATCAGCTAAACGCTTCGAAGGAGGCCGCGGAATGAGCGCCGAAGTCGCAACCTCGGAAGAACGGGAAACCCAGCTCGAAGGCCTCGGCTGCAAGCGCAAGCGCGTCGAGGATGCCCGTTTCACGCAAGGCAAGGGCAACTACGTGGACGACATCAAGCTGCCGGGCATGCTGTTCGGCGATTTCGTCCGCTCCCCCTATGGCCATGCCCGCATCGTCTCCATCAATAAGGACGCGGCCCTGGCCCTGCCGGGTGTCAAGGCGGTGCTGACCGCCGCCGATCTCAAGCCGCTCTCCCTGCACTACATGCCCACGCTGGCGGGTGACGTGCAGGCGGTGCTGGCGGACGAGAAGGTACTCTTCCAGAACCAGGAGGTCGCTTTCGTGGTAGCGGAGGACCGCTACATCGCCGCCGACGCGGTGGATCTGGTCGAGGTGGAATACGAAGAACTGCCGCCCCTGGTCGACCCCCGCAAGTCCATGGCCGATGACGCCCCGCTGCTGCGCGACGACATCAAGGATAAGAGGGAAGGCGCCCACGGCCCCCGCAAGCATTACAACCACATCTTCACCTGGGAAGTGGGCGAAGCGGAGGACACGGCCAAAGCCCTGGACTCAGCCGAGGTCGTCGCCCGGGAGGACATCACCTATCAGCGGGTGCACCCCTGTCCGCTGGAAACTTGCGGCTGCGTTGCCTCCATGGACAAGGTCAACGGCAAGCTCACGGTCTGGGGCACCTTCCAGGCCCCACACGCGGTGCGCACGGTTGCCTCGCTGATTTCCGGCATCGCGGAGCACAATATCCGCATGATCTCGCCGGACATCGGCGGCGGTTTCGGCAACAAGGTCGGCGTATATCCGGGCTATATCTGCTCGATCGTGGCTTCCATTGTGTTAGGCGTCCCCATCAAGTGGGTCGAAGACCGGATGGAGAATCTCTCCACCACCGCTTTTGCCCGTGACTACCACATGACCGGCGAGATCGCGGCCACCAAGGACGGCCGGATCACGGCGCTGCGGTGCCACGTGCTGGCCGATCACGGCGCCTTCGACGCCTGCGCCGACCCCACCAAGTTTCCGGCGGGATTCTTCAACATCTGCACCGGCTCCTACGACATTCCCACGGCCCACGTGGTGGTGGACGGCGTCTATACGAACAAGGCACCGGGCGGTGTTGCCTACCGCTGTTCCTTCCGGGTGACCGAGGCCTCCTATTTCATCGAACGGATGATCGATGTGCTGGCCCGGGAACTGGACATGGACCCAGCGGAACTGCGCAAACGCAACTTCATCAAGGCCGAGCAGTTTCCCTATACCTCAGCGCTCGGCTGGGAGTACGACAGCGGCGACTATCAAACCGCCTTCGACAAGGCGATGGAGGCAGTGGACTATTCGGGCCTGCGCGAGGAACAGCGGCGCAACCGCGAAGCCTTCGAGCGTGGGGAAACCCGTAGCCTGATGGGCATCGGCGTCGCCTTCTTCACCGAGATCGTGGGCGCGGGGCCGATCAAGAACTGCGATATCCTGGGCCTGGGCATGTTCGATTCCTGCGAGATTCGGGTCCACCCCACCGGCAGCGCCATTGCCCGGCTTGGCACCATCAGCCAGGGCCAGGGCCATGCCACCACCTTCGCCCAGATCCTGGCCTCGGAAATCGGGCTTCCCGCCTCGGAAATCGCCGTCGAGGAAGGGGATACCGATACGGCACCCTATGGCCTTGGCACCTATGGCTCACGCTCCACGCCGGTGGCCGGCGCCGCGACCGCCATGGCGGGGCGAAAAATCCGCGCCAAGGCCCAGATGATCGCCGCTTACCTGCTGGAAGTGCACGAGGGCGATCTGGAATGGGACGTCGACCGTTTCCAGGTCAAGGGCGCGCCCGAGCGCTTCAAGACCATGAAGGAGCTGGCCTTCGCCGCGTACAACAACGTGCCGCCGGGCATGGAGCCGGGCTTGGAGGCGGTCAGCTACTATGACCCGCCGAACATGACCTATCCCTATGGCGCCTACGTCTGCGTGGTCGATATCGACGTCGATACCGGTGTGACGGAGGTGCGCAGGTTCTACGCCCTGGACGACTGCGGCACCCGGATCAACCCCATGATTATCGAGGGGCAGGTGCACGGCGGCCTGACCGAGGCCCTGGCCATCGCCATGGGCCAGGAGATCTCCTACGACGAGATCGGCAATGTCCAGGGCGGCAGCCTGATGGACTTCTTCCTGCCGACCGCCGTGGAAACACCGGTTTGGGAGACCGACTACACCGTCACACCCTCGCCCCATCATCCCATCGGGGCAAAGGGTGTGGGCGAGTCCCCGAACGTCGGCGGCGTTTCGGCCTTCTCGAACGCGGTCAACGACGCTTTCGCTCACCTTGGCCTGACCCATACACAAATGCCGCACGATCACTGGCGCGTTTGGACAGCGGCCAAGAACCTGGGCATCACCGGTTAGGAGGACCAGGCAGGCGGGCCTTCGAGAGAGGGGCCCGCCCGCCGCCGTCCGCTGCAAATGACCTACGATTTCAAGTCGCTTCAAGGCAAGCTGGCGGGAGTCGGCTACATCGCCGAGGATTCCTTGGCCATGGCCCTTTGCCTCGCCACCAATATGCATCGCCCCTTGTTGCTGGAAGGCGAAGCGGGGGTGGGCAAGACCGAGGTGGCGCGCGCGCTTGCGCAAGTTCTCGAGACCCGGCTGATCCGCTTGCAATGCTACGAAGGGCTGGACGCCAACGCCGCCATCTACGAATGGAACTACCAGCGCCAGCTCTTGGCGATTCGCGCACATGAATCCGAAGGGCTGTCCGGCGACGCCATCGAGCGGCAGATCTTCAGCGAAGACTACCTCTTGAAACGCCCGCTCTTGGAAGCGATCACCGAAGCGGCCTCACCGGTGCTCTTGATCGACGAAATCGACCGGGCAGACGAGGAGTTCGAGGCCTTTCTCCTAGAAGTTCTCTCCGATTTCCAGATCACCGTGCCGGAGTTGGGAACGATCGCGGCGACGGCGATGCCTCATGTCGTTCTGACCTCGAACGCCACCCGCGCCCTGTCCGACGCGCTGAGGCGCCGCTGTCTCTATAGCTACGTGGACTTTCCGACACTGGAGAAGGAAACGGCGATCCTTGCCGCGCGCCTGCCGGACGCGGATCGGGCATTGCTTGGACAGGTCGTTGGCTTCGTTCAGGCCCTGAGACAGGAAGACCTGGAGAAGAAGCCGGGAATTGCGGAAACCTTGGACTGGGCGCGCGCGCTGATCGGTCTGGAGATCGGGGGGCTCGACCGCGACCTCGAGGCCTTACACGCAAGCTTGATCTGCTTGCTCAAAACCGAGCGGGACCTGAAGTCGGTCAGCATTGAAGTGACCTCTCGCCTGATGGGCAAGGTTGCCTGAGGGATGATGGGTGGCACCACCGCGCGCGTGGCGAGCTTCATCGAACATCTGCGCATGAACGGGTTCAAGGTGGGGCCAGCCGAGGCGGCAACCGCGCTGGAGTTTCTCAGCCGCTCGGACGCCATCGACCGCCAGGCCACGGCCTTGGGCCTCAAGACCTTGCTGGCCGGAGACCGTGAGGAGTGGGACGCCTTCAATGCGCTTTTCGAGGCCTATTGGCTGAAACGCGGCCGCACCAAGATCCGCCTCTCGCAACGCCAAGGACCCAAACGCCAAAGCGGCCGGCCGGCCATTTGGGCCAAGCATCTGCCGCCGGAAGAGAGCGGCGAGACCGGCGGCACCCCCAGTGCCCCTGATACAAGCGGTCCGGACGACGACACGGAAGAGGGCCGCGGGCGCCTGGTCGCTAGCGACCACCAGCGGCTCTGGACCACCGATTTGCGCCAACTCGTCTCGCCGGAGGATATCGCCGAGGCGGAGCGCATCGCCCAGCGGCTCGCGGTGGCGATCCGCTACCGGCTGAGCCGGCGGCGACGGATCGCCGCACGCGGCCGGGAGTTGGACCTGCGCCGCACGATTCGCCGCAACATGAGCCGGGGTGCCGAGCCCCTGGATTTGTGCAAGCGGCGGCGGCCCACCCGGCCGATCAATCTCGTCTTGCTGCTCGATGTCTCGGGCTCCATGAAGCTCTACAGCCGCTACTTCCTCAGCTTCGTAAGGGGGCTGGTGGGCTCGGCGATCCGGGTAGACGCCTATTTCTTCCACACACGCCTGATGCGAATGACCGACGCCTTCCTGGAGCCGGACCCACTGCGCTCGCTTGCCCGGGTTTCCTTGATGGCGGAGGGATTCGGCAGTGGCACGCGAATCGCCGGGAGTCTAGCGACCTTCAACGACCGCTACGCCCAGCGCGCGCTGGACTCCCGCAGCGTCGTCATCATCATGAGCGACGGCTATGACACCGACCCGCCCGAGGCTCTGGCCAGTGAGCTCGCCCGCCTGAAGTTGCGGGCGCGCCGCCTAATATGGCTAAATCCACTCTTGGGCTGGCGCGACTACGAGCCCGTGGCGCGCGGGATGGCTTCGAGCCTTCCCTATATCGACTGCTTCGCGACCGCGCATACCCTGGAGAGTCTGGCCGCGCTGGAGCCGGAACTCAGCCGCTTGTGAGGAAAGGCGGGCAATGACTGATCGGCAGCCGGACCTGTTCTCCCTGATCGCCGAATTGCGCCGGCGCGGCGAGCCCTTCAGCATCGCCACGGTGGTCCGCACCGAGAACGCCACCTCCGCCAAGGCCGGCGCCAAGGCGGTGGTGCTGAAAGATGGCAGCATTCACGGCCACCTTGGCGGGGGCTGCATCCTAGGCGCCCTCAAGCGCAGCTCGGCGGCCGTCTTGAAGGACGGCAAACCCCGGCTCATCCGGGTGCGGCCCAGCGACGAAGTCGTCGAGCTCCTGGACGTGGACGGTGTTGAACTTCACAAGAGCGCCTGCCCAAGTGGCGGGACGGTGGATATTTTCGTGGAGCCCTTGCGGCCGCCCCCGCGTCTCGCAATCTGCGGAGTTTCGCCAGTCGCCTTGGCCCTCGCCGACTTGGCGCCACGCTTGGGATACGAGGTCGTGGCCTGCGCCTTGTCCGACGATATGAACAAGCTCGACCCCGCCGCCACGACCCATGAGGGTTTCGATCTCGCGAACCTGGGTCTCGACGCGCAGGACTTCGTGGTGGTAGCGACCCAAGGCAAGCGCGATCGCGAAGCCTTGGCCGCCGCGCTCGCCAGCCAAGCGGGCTATATCGCCTTCGTCGGCAGCCGCCGCAAAGTCGCCGTCCTCACCGCCCGGCCCCAAGACCTCGGCGTGTCGCCCGCGCGCCTGAGGGATCTCCATGCCCCGGCGGGCCTCAACATCCGGGCGATAGAGCCAGCGGAGATCGCCTTATCGATCCTGGGAGAGATGATCGCACATCGCCGCAGCGGAATCCGGGAGAACGCCCAGGATAGCGCCATCGAAAGCGACGAAGACGAGCGGCGCGGGTAGCGCTAGCCCCCGATGCCGCACCTCTTCGTTAACCGGCCAAGGGCGTTCAACCTAAAACGCCCCGCGAGCGACCGGCGCGCCCAGTTCCGCTGGGAAACCATCAACGCCATAGTCTACAAGGTCGGTGGCGTGATGTTCGTGGCTGGCAGCATCTTCTTCTTCCCGCGCTTCGCCGCCTACGAGTCCATCGGCCTCTGGATTTTTCTGGCCGGTTCCCTGCTCTTTCTCCTGGTGACGGCGCACGATATGGCCGAAGCGTTGCGATACCGGCGGACCGGTAAGAACCCCACAGCCTCCGCCCTGGAGCTGACGGCCGCTTTTTCCTATCTCACCGGAACGCTGCTTTTCACCCTTGGCAGCGTTCTCTTCTTCCCAAGCCTGGGGGTCGCGGCCGTTGGGACATGGTGTTTCCTGGCGGGAAGCCTGCTCTTTGTCGTAGGTGCCTGCATCAACGTGCTGCAGATCGTGCGGGCCCGCAATCTCATGATCCTGCAACTGATGAATCTGACGGCGATTTCCTTCGTGGTCGGATCGGTGCTCTTCACTGTCGCCACCGTCCCCTATCTTTGGCGGATCCGAAGCGCCGGCGACCGCTGGCTGATCGACGACTTCGTCGCCTGGCAGTTCGTGGCCGGAAGCCTGCTCTTCTTGCTGGGCGGCCTGTTCAATTATCTGCGCGCCTACTTGGTCGAGCGCGACATCTCGGTCGACCTTTCATCCGGTTCCGGGACGATCAAATTTTCTTGATCGCAATGGCGGTGGATAACTCGGCAAGGCAAGAGCAAGGACTCACCTAAGGATTCCCTGTATTTGGACGTATGCTGCACTGCAGCTAAACCATTTATTCACCGAAATTTCTTCAAGCCGACAGTGAAGACTCGAAAATCCGGTCTATCCTCTTCGGCATGGCGGGTTGAGGGAGGATGTGGCATGAACGTCAAGTTCGATTTGGCGGATCGGGACTCTCTGCAACGCAGCTACCGGTCCGCCGTCCGCGCCTACGCGGACAACCCCTGCGACACGACTGCCGAAATTCTGGAGGAAGCGACCCGGGCCTTGCGCCGTCACCGCGCGATTTCGACCTGGAGAAGCGACAAGGTTGATTTCCACGCACGGCCGAGCGAGGAAGCCGAAACCGTCAGCTAGGCGGCTCAGGCGGCACCTTCTGGCTATATCGGTCCGGCACGCGAGGGGTTAGAGTGGCCGGACCAGCTAGAAGGAGGCGCGTCAGTCATGCCGAGCGACGAGAAGGGTTTTCTGGACAACGCCTACACCGTGAGCGGCGGAGAGGGGACAAAGGACCTCTACAAGGACTGGGCGGCCACCTATGAAGCGGAGACACGCGCTAACGGCTATGTGACGCCGGAGCGCTGCGCTACCGCGCTCGCCGCCGTGGTCGAGGACAAGACAGCCCCCCTGCTCGATCTGGGCTGCGGCACCGGCCTTTCCGGAGAAGCCTTCAAGGCGCAAGGTTTCACGGTCATCGACGGGACCGACTTCTCGCGGGAAATGCTGGACTACGCCGAGGGCAAAGCCGGCGTATACCGCAAGCTCACGCTCTCGGACTTGACGAACCCGCTGCCCGGCGCTCCTGGAGAATATGCGAACATGGCCGCCGTCGGCGTCTTCAGCCCTGGTCACGCGCCGCCGCCGATGATCGCGGAGGTGATGGACAAACTTCCTTCCGGCGGATGCTTCGTGTTTTCCCTGAACGATCACGCCCTGGCCGACCCCGGCTACGTCAACGCGATCGAGGCGCTCGTCTCCCAGGGCGTGGCCGAGGCTGTCTTCAACGAATACGGCGACCACCTGCCCAAGCGAAATCTGAAGGCCGCGGTTTCGGTCATGCGCAAGCTCTAGGGACCGGGACCCTAAGCAATCCAGAGGTTTCGTGGTTCCAACACCCCCAAACCGCATCCACGGCTTTGTATCTCCACCAACTCGACCTTCGTCTTTCTGGCCTTCTCCTTCTCAGCGCTGGTGGGGGGCCTCGACGCACTTCCGCCAAGGCCCACGCCGCCGGCGCTCAAACCCCGAGCCAGTAGGGCATGGAGCCGAAGTAGACAATCGCCACGAGCGCGATTCCGAAAATGGCTCCGGTGACTTCCATATCGCTTCGCATGTCGCCGCACTCCTGAATGAGTCCTCGAGTGGTTTCTCTCGGGATCCAATCTGCGGCCTCTTGCTCCACAAAGCTGTGAAGCCGCTCACAGCGCACGGCTTCGTGACGCCCGCGTGAGCGGGCTAATTCTTTCGACCGGTGAAGGTCACTGCGGCCGGAGGGTTTCCACGAAGGCGATGATGTCGTCTATCTCGTCCAGCGTGATGGTGATTTCCTGGACGTGGGAGGGGATGTCCGTCCACTTGGGCACATTGGGCACGTTGACATAGACCGGATGGGGCCGGCGGGCGTAGAAGGTCTCGAAACGCTCCAGATAGTCGTCCCGCTTGGCCAGGAGCTGGAACGATGGCGTGCTGCCGATTCCGCCATGCGGATTGTGATCGCCCACCACATGGCAGCGCGCGCAATGCTCAATGGACAGCTCCCGGCCTTTCTCGCTATCGCCCTCGGCCCAGGCGGGCAAGGCAAGGGCGGTGAGAGCCAGCGAGAGCCCCGCCGTTCGAGCCAAGGTCTTCATGCCATTTCGCTCGTTGCCCACGCTCAACCCGGCACCTCTGCCGCCTCCGTGCTGAAATCCGCCGGCGAGGTGATCTCGATCAGCTCCATGTCCTCTGAATGCCGGATCTCGCGGTGCCGGATGCCGGGCGGCTGCAGGACGCAAGACCCCTGGCGCAGGATATGCTCGCCCTGGCCTTCGTACTCGAAGACAACCCAGCCCCGGGTCACGTAGACCATCTGAAAATCTAGATCATGGCTGTGCCAAGCGCCTGGGCTCTCCATTCCCGGGACGGCGCGAATCACATGGGCGTTGAACTTGCCCCCGGTCGCTTTCGAAATGCCAAGGTCCCGGTACTCGAAGAAGGCCCGCAAGCCCTCGCCTTCGAACTTGCCATGGTCCGCGTGGGAGATCGTAAAAGCCTGTCCCTTCCACATCCCGCTCATGCCCAGTTCCTTCGATTGCTTTGCACTGCCCGAGTATAGACCGAAAGCGACCGGCAAAGGAGCAAAGTCGATTTCAACATCCTCTGCGCGGCGCTCTTCGGGAAATACAATCGAGCCGCGAGGCTTGACAGAGCATGGGCACCTCTATCGAATACCCACGAATGAATAACGGGGCTTGGGAGGAAGTTGTAATGCCGCTACCGAAGAAGTTGGCTGCGGAGTTTCTTGGAACATTCTGGCTTGTGCTTGGGGGCTGTGGCAGCGCGGTCTTGGCCGCCGGCTTTCCCGAGCTGGGGATTGGATTCGTCGGCGTCTCTTTGGCCTTCGGACTCACCGTGGTCACCATGGCCTACGCGGTCGGACATATCTCCGGCGGGCATTTCAATCCGGCCGTGACGCTTGGACTCTGGGCGGGCGGGCGCATCTCCACTGGCGAGATCCTGCCCTATTGGGTGGTGCAGGTTGCCGGCGCCATCGCCGCGAGCGCCGTGCTCTATGTCATCGCCAGCGGCCAAGCCGGGTTCGATCTTTCGGCGGGCTTCGCCTCCAACGGCTACGGAGAGCATTCGCCAGGTGGATATTCCCTGCTCGCCGCGTTGGTCGCCGAGGTCGTGCTGACCCTCTTCTTCCTGCTCGTGATCCTGGGGGCGACGGATTCCCGCGCGCCCGCCGGCTTCGCGCCCCTGGCGATCGGTCTGGCGCTGACCTTGATCCATCTGATCAGCATTCCAGTGACGAACACCTCGGTCAATCCCGCACGCAGCACCGGACCCGCCCTCTTCGTCGGGGGCTGGGCGCTGTCGCAGCTTTGGCTTTTCTGGGTCGCGCCCTTGGTGGGCGCCGTCCTGGGCGGGGCGATCTACCGCTGGCTCGGCAAGGACGACTGACTGGCGAGTTTCTTAGCCCTAGACCGCCGACGCTACTCCGCGACGCGCCTCGGCGCCGTGATGCCTTGCAGGACCTCGCCGACCACCTGACGCACCTGCTCGGGCTGAAACGGTTTCTCCAGGCAAGGCCTGCCGGTTTCCGCCAGAAAGCCTTGGCTGTCGGCGCCCAAAAGATCGCCGGTCGCGAAGATGAAGCGCGAGAGTGTCGAAGGCCGGCGTTCCGCCATGGTCTCGTATAGCCCCTGGCCGTCCAAGCCGGGCATGCGCAGATCGCAGACCACCGCGTCGTAGTCATTCCTGGCCAAGAGCTCCAGGGCTGCATGGCCGCTCTCAACCGTATCGATCTCGCGGCCAGGCGCGCGCAGGAACTCCCGCAGGAGCTCGCAGATCTCTGCTTCGTCATCGACGACGAGGATGCGGCCCCCGGCCTTTGTGGCTCGAACCGCGCCACCGCCATCGCCTGTCCTGGATTGCGCGCCGGCGGCGGGAAGACGCACCCGGAACCGCGCGCCCCCATCGGGGCCCGCGTCCACGGAAATCGTGCCGCCATGGGCAGTCACCATGCCATGGCAGACCGCCAGGCCGACGCCAGTTCCAACCCCGACGCGCTTGGTGGTGAAGAAAGGATCGAAAATCCGGGTCCGAAGCTCGGCCGGAACGCCTGGACCGGTGTCGCAGACCGTGAATTCCACCTGATCGACATCCGGCAAGCGGCGCGCCGCCACGACGAGGCGCCTCGGCCCATTGACCGATTCCATGGCCTGCATGGCGTTGATTAGAAGATTGACCAGGATCTGGTTTAGCTGATCACGGTCGCCCATGACCTGTGGCAAGTCCGGCTCCACGTCGAGCGTGGCTTCGATCTTGTTTTGCTTGAGCTGATAGGCGCAAAAATCGACCGCTCCTTCTATCAAGGCGTCCAAACGCAGCGGCGCCCGCGAGGCCGGCTCGTCGCGCGCCATGGCCAGGAAGGTCTTCACGATCTTGGCGCAGCGCTCGGCGGCCAAGCGGATCCGGCCTGCGCGTTCGCGCCGGGTTTCGTCCTGGCAGAGCCCTTCGAGCAGGGTCGCTTGGCCCAACACTACCTGGAGCGGGTTGTTCAACTCATGGGCCACGCCCGCCAGCAACATGCCTAGGGCAGAAAGTTTCTCGCTCTGATACAAGGCCTCGCGCTGACGCTCCAACTCTTCCTCGGCGCGGGCCTGATCGGTGACGTCGGTGAAGGTGCAGATGATCATACCGTCGGGCAGGCGCTCGCGCAGGATTTCCACCAGGCGGCCGTTGGGGAAGACGTGGCGGTACTTCTGGCGCGTCAAGGTGCGGTATGCCTCGAGGCGGTGCTCGACGATCTCCTCCGCGTCCATTCCCGCCTCGAGCTCGCCGGGCAGGAACAAGCCGTGGTTCAGCCGGTCGCGGATCAGCTCCGAGACATGCGTCCCGGGACGCCCCAGCTCCTTAGGATAGCCAACGAGTTCATGCAGACCCGTGTTCGTCAGCACGACTCGGAGATCCGAGTCCAGGACCACGATACCTTGAGCCACCTTGGACAGCACGGCCTCCAGATGCTTGGTGCGCTCCTCCAGCGCTTCCTCCAGCTTCGTCTCGTGGCGCTTGAGGGCGAATTCCGCCTGCTTGCGCTCGGTGATATCGGTGCGGATGGAAACGAATCCGCCTGATTCCAGGCGGTTTTCCTTCACCAGATCCCAGCGCCCGCTGGGCCAGGTGTCCTCGGCGATGTTCGACTTATTGCGGTGGCGCTTGGCGATGAATTCCTCGATCCAGGCCTCGGCGTTGTCCTCACGCAGAGTTGGATCGGTGACCACGCCGTTGGCGACGCTCGCCCGGACCAAGTCGAACATCGGCGTACCGGCGATTTCCTCCTGGGCCGCCACAAAGGGAAAAGCCTCGTGGAAGCTGCGATTGGTCAAAACTACGCGGTCGTCACGGTCGTAGAGGATAAAGCTGTCGGAGATCGTATCGATGGCCTCGCGCAACAGTGCCTCGTTGCGGCGCGCGCGAATCTTGTCCTGGGCATCCAGTAGATTGACCGCTTGAGCGGGCTCATCTGCCCAATCGACCTCGGAATGGCTGATCTCGAGCCAAGTCCCGGCACCGGAGACATCGAGACAGCGTGCGATGAACGCATCCCGTGACGAGCGGTTCGAGGAGCCCTCCATTCCCCGCTTGAGAAACCGCCCCAAGCGATCCACCGGCAAATGGCGCAGCAGCGTGGGCTCCTCAAGCAGATCCTGAGGCGACGCATAGCCAAATAGCCGCGCCGCCTCGCGGTTCGCGTAGAGCGGCTTGAAAGCGCGATGCACAACAAGCGCCGCCGCAGCCCCGTCCAGCAGCTTCTCGAAGCCACCCGTGCTGTCCGTTGCCGCGCTGGGCGGCGCCAGGTCCTCCTGGCCCCAATGAAAGATCGCCCAAAATCGCAGGATGCCGAGATGATCGAAGAGCGGAACGGCCGAAATCTTCAGCCGCCCCGCGCTTACGGAAAAGGATACCTCGGCGTCGATAGTGCCGGTTTCGCGCGCGAGAGCCTCCCCCAGGCTTTCGCAAAGCGATCCGTACGCCCTGCCAAGCAGCGCCCCCTCTTCTCGCCCGGTCAAGCGAGCGAAAGCGCCGTTGGTAAAGAGGACCGGGCCTTCGAATAGCCCAGGCTCGGCATCGATCACGGCCAAAGGCTGCCCATAAGCAGCGAATGCACGTGTCAGGTGGCCGGCCATCGCCTCGCTCATGGGCAAGGGTTCCGGCATGGCGCTTACGCCCTCCCGCGGCAAGGATATTTACTCATACCGCCGTAATTATTGTCTTCGCGGCGCCGGATATCCACCTTTTCGATCCTCCCGCCCTTTACGGCCCCTGACCGTCGCCCTTCTATGCGGCGCTGCAGCAGCGTGGCCGGGCAAGGCGATTGCCCTCGCTGATATGCTGAACGATCAGCGCGTTCACCGCTGCGGGATCCGTCAGAGGTGACATATGGCCCGCCGCTTCGATGACGGCGCCCCGGCAATTCGGCAACTCGGCGCGCAGCAGCTCGCAAATCCTGCGGGTGACTGGGCCACTGCCGCTGCCTTCCATCACCAGGGTGGGCAGATCCAGGCTGCGGAAGGCGTCCCGCCGCGTGGACTCGGTCGTCGTGCTCCAGAAATTCAAGGCGACGGTCCCGATAGCGCGCACAAGGTCACGGCGCTTTTCCTCCGGCAGAGCCTTCCAAGCTCCCCGCCCTCCCCAATAATCCACGAAGCGCTCCATGCCACTGGCGAAGTTCCCGGACATCGCGGCTGTTGAAATATTGGACGCCACGGCGTTGATCTCGAGGAAGTAGCGCATCTCGCTAGCATGGCCACCGCGCAGAAGATAGAATGCCACCGGCTCGATGACCGTCAGGCTTCTGATCCGGCGGGCTTCCTTCAAGGCCACCTGTAAGGCAACCGCTCCACCGTAGGAGTGGCCGATCAGATGGACGGGCTCGCCGATCCGGTCCAGCACCAGAGAAACGGCCTTCGCCTCGTCCGCCAGGGTGAGCGGCCGATGACCGGGCCAGGTGTCGGAATCCCCATGCCCGAAGAGGTCGATAGCGATAACGCGAAAATCCTGGCCGTAGGTTTCCGTGAACCCCCGCCATTGCCGGCTCGATGACGCCGTGCAATGCAGCAAGACCACGGCCTCGCCGCTACCGGAGTCGCTGTAGGCGATCTTCGCGCCCTCGAAATCGATCTGATGTTTCCCGATTACCATGTCCCGCTTCCCTCTTCACTTGGGTGGCCGCGAAGCCCCCGTCTTCACCGCGAAGAAGTTTCACCGCCGCGTGTTTCCCATGGATGTCGCGCGGGAACTTATGTGTTTCAGTCAGGTAACACTTGTTGGGGCGGCGGGAACGGCAAGGCGCGGTTGCATGGAACCGGCGCCGGGAAAGCTCAATCGCCGCCTGGCGCGTAGATGTAGCCCGCCCCCCGGACCGTCTTGATGACTTGTGGCTTGGCGGGGTCAGGCTCGATCTTGCGGCGGATCCGGGTGATCCGGATATCGATGCTGCGGTCGAAAGGTTCCCAGTCCTTGCTATGGGCGAGATCGAGGAGCTGGTCGCGGGACAGAACGCGGTTTGGGTGCTCCGCGAAGGCGCGCAGCAGATCGTACTCCATAGCGGTTAGAGGAACGTCGCTGCCATCCTCGGCTATCAGCCTGTGGCTGTTCAAATCCAACTGGCAGCGCCCGAAGGGAACCACCGCGCTCGCGTCCGCCTCGGCGCCGGCCGCGGTCTGGCTCGGCGCCGCTGCTTGCGTGCGGCGCAAAACCGCCTTGATGTGAGCGAGCAACTCCCTCAAGTCCACGGGCTTGGCGAGGTAGTCGTCCGCGCCGACCTCCAAACCGATAATTTTATCGATCACCTCGCCCGCCGCCGTCAGCATGATTATGCCAACCTCGGAGGTGGCGCGCAGATAGCGCGCCAGCGACAAGCCGTCCTCCCCCGGCATGGAGATGTCTAGAATCACCAGATCGACCGGCCCAGCCGCGACAACCTCGCGCAGGGCCTCGCCGCCATCGGCCTTGGTGACCCGGAAGCCTTGAAGCTCCAGATACTCGCGCAAGGTCTCGCGGATTTCCGGCTCGTCGTCAACCACAACGATATGGGCCTGGGATTCGGGCATGGCCTCCGCCGCTCGCATTCCGCCGCGCGCCGACGGCGGCGACTGCATACCTTGAAATGTCATTGAGATCACAGCGGCACCCCCTGCGTCAACCGGCCGACAAATTGGCGCATCTCTTGACGGGTGACCGGCTTCTCGACGAAAGGCCGCCCGGACGACTCGAGAAACCCGCGAATATGCGGGCTCAGCGCGTCGCCGGTCAGAAAGCCGGTCCGCCCCGCGAGACCGGGGGCCTGCTCAAGCAGGTACTCGAAGAGCCGCGGCCCGTCCAATCCGGGCATCCGCAGGTCGCTGATGATCAGATCGACGGGCTGGGCTCCGATGATGGCGATCGCTTCCTGTCCGGACTGGGCGAATCGCACACTGTGGCCGTCTTGCCTGAGCGTATCGGCCAGCACGTCCCCGACGTACCGTTCGTCGTCGATCAAGAGGATCCGCAAGCCCGTGCCGGAGTCAGGGCGAGTAGCCGATTTTTCGGTGTCATGGGCCACCAGACCGTCGACCCGAGCCTCGTTTCCCCCAGCGCCCGGGCGGGCCGCGGTCAAGAAGGCTTTAACGATCCTCGCGCAGCGGTCGGCGGCTTTGCCGATCCGCTCAGCGCGCCGCGCGATCGAAGGATCCTCGCTGAGTTCCTTGAGCAGCAAGGCTTGCCCGACAACGATCGACAAAGGGTTGTTTAATTCGTGGGCCACACCCGCCAGGAGATCGCGCGGAGGTCCCGGCTCCTGACCTTGGGGCGAAGGGCGATCCAGTCCCTGCCCGGACCCCTCGCGCTTGTCCGAGCCACGAGCAGCGTGGTGAAGCGGCGCCGGCGGATGGGCTCGCGCCTTCTCGGCTGAAATGTCGACCATACACCCCACGAAGCGTGCTTCACCCCCCTGCCCGTTATCGAGCAGGCCAAGGCGGTCGCGGTACCAGACATAACGGCCGTCCAGGCGGCGAAAGCGGTATTCGTGCACCAGCGCGCCCAGGCTTCGCAGCTCTTCGAGGCTCGCCAAGTAGCCGGGCAGGTCATCCGGGTGGATGAAATCCCGGCCGTAGCGGGCGTCCTTGAAGAAGCTTTCCACCGAGTGACCGGTCAAGGATTTGACGTTCTCGCTGATAAAGCGGATCGGCTGATCGCCATCCAGCCCGGCGATGTAGAAGATCGTTGGCGAACTGGCGACCGCCAGCCCCAGCAAGCCTGACCCGGCCGGCTCATCCTCCGGCACAGGGCCAGGGGAAGGAGGCCAGCCTGGCGAAGGCGAGTTCCTTGCCTGGCTCTCTTGTCGGGAACCGATGTCTTCGTTTTTCATGCAACGGGTTTTAGCCGTCGCGGGTTTCGCGCGGATGTCCAGGGCGCGGGTTTCGTGTTTCAATTGTTTCAACGAAACCGGCCGACGGATCTTTCCGATTGAGCTTAGCTGGCTGCGGCCTTGATCCGGCGCACCGCATCCTCGGTCCACCACAATCCGTTCGCCACGAAGCGGAAGTTGATGATAGCCGCGAGGTAGCCGTCGCCTTCTGGCACTTTTGCGCCGGCCGTGGCATCGCGCACCACCGCAACCTCGTAGCCAAGCTCCAGCAGCTCGTAGAGGTGAGCCTGGGTGCACAGGTTGGCCGACATTCCGGCCAGAATGACCTTATCGATCCCCCGCTTCCTGAGCTGCAGATTGAGATCATTCTGGGCCGGGCTGTAAACCTTGTGTGGCGAGCAGACCACGGTCTCGCCGTCTTGGATGTACTTCTTGTACTGGGGCATCCAATCGGGGCCGGATCCTTCGAAATCGGTGAGATCAAGGGGGTCCTTGCGGTCGAACATGCCGATATCATGCATGGTTTTCTCGAGCGCGCCCTCGAACTTCCAGCCGTGGTCGTGCGGATAGTAGTAGTGCGGCGATATAAAAACAGGCAGGCCCGCTTCCTTGGCCGCGGCGAATAGGCGCTCGATGTTGTCGACCGTACCGTTCTCGGTGACGCTCTCCCCCACCACACCCCAGGTCACGCCCGTTTCCGACAGGAAATCGATCTGCGGATCGGTCACCACCAAGGCGGTGCGCGCCAAGTCGATCTCCATGTCCACGCTGGGCAGTCCCGGTTCGGCCGGGTCCTGATATTCCGGGCGGGCCGCGGACTTTGTATCCTTCATCCCAACCTCCTCGACCACTGTCGCTGTGTCAATCGATCGGCGCGGTCGGATCCGTGACGCGCGCCAGGCTTACAACTCGATCTAAGCCATCTGACTGATGAGAGGTATTGATCCTCGCGGCTTTGCCTCGCGGTTCACGTCATTGTGTTCGTTACGCCCCGGCGGTCGTCATTCGAACGTTGTCGCCGCGGCGAAATCATCAAGGTTCGCGCGCATCCTCTCCAGAAAATCACCCTCTCCACGATTGCCAGCGGGGTCGAAGACGGTGCCAACCCCGCCGCGATCCGCGAGCCCTTGAGCGGCCGCTTGTGAAGGAGTGGCTTCCCAAAGCATCACCGCGCGCTCGGCCCCGGCTCGAAATGCATCGAAATCGATCCACTGCTTCTCGCTGGGCGTATCCTCGGGCTCCCAAACCAAACTGTCGATCGTCAGCCCATATGCCCGCGCGAAGTACTGATAGACCGGATGAGAGGCAATCATGGCGATGTCTTGGTTGACCGCGCTGTAGGCGATCTTGGAGGCTTGATTGTCCAATTCCGCCAAATCGTCTTGCAGCTCGGTCAGCCGCGAGGAGAAGGCATCCGCTTGGTCGGGCCGGGCCTTGATCATCGCTGTTGCAACCGCTTCGGCCTGCATCGCGGCAAGAGAGAAATCCAGCCAGGTGATGGCAGCAAAACCGCCGTGGGAATGCTCGGACCCATCAGCGTGAGTGTGAACAACAGTGTCGGCCGGTATGAAGCGGTCGGCGAACAGTTTGGACGTTTCGACCGTCCGGGACCTGGGAAGCGAGGCTTTCTCGACCCAGCGCGCGTAGCCCGCGCCGTTCAGCAGAATGATATCCGCTTGTTGAAAGGCCGCGATCACCTCTGGCGAAGGCTCCCAAAATGCCGGATCCTGGCCTTGCGGCGCGGGGAAGACAACCTCGGCCGCGTCCCCACCGATCCGCTCCGCGAAGTAGGCCAGCGGGTAATTGACCGTGTAAACCGTGAGCTTGTCCGCGGCCGCGGCCGGCCATGACAGGCCAAGCGCGAAGATCATCAAACAAAGTCTGCCAATCATGGTCTTTCAAGTCCTGTGCTGGAAGGCCGAAGCAAGAGGCGGCCAAAGGATCCGGGATCGGGGCTGTCCAAATCTCAGAGGCCTATCGTATGGGACCCCTCCTTACCTGTTTCAAGTCGAACTGTCGGCAAGCCTTGGGCTTCGCGCAAATTTTTCGCTTAAGCCGCGCCAATGAGCCAGCCGGCGGCCTGATCCGCAAGGCTGCCGGCGGCCAGCACGATACCCGCCGCGAGCACCCCGGCCATGCTTAGCAGCAAAGCGATCTCGGCCAGCACAAGCCGCGCGATCATCGAGCGCCTGCACCCGAGCCGAAACGCGGTCCGCATTTCGCGCTGACGCAGCTGCAGCGATAAAAACACCGCGAGGCCGACACCCACCAAAGCCGCCAAGGCCACTAAGCCAACGGCCGCGTCCAGCGATCGCTTGATCTGGAAGATACGGCCCAAAAGCTCCGAGATCACCCGGTCCGGCACCACCGCCTGCGTGCCCAGTTCCGCGTCGAGATAGCGTCCGCGCAGGATCATGGCCGCCCGCGCGTCGGGCGGCACGGCAAGGATTGCGCTCACCGGATAGGCGGCCAGATCGCCGTGAAAATGGAAACTCTCCACATTTTCGGGCGTGATTTCCTGGTACTGGCGGATCGCGGCGCTAGCGCGCGGCGCGGCGCCGGGCTCGCCGTCCTCGGCCACCACATCGTCGTGACCATGGCCGATCCCCGCAATGACCCAGGCCGTCTTGATATCCACGAAGACCGCATCGTCATCCTGGGTGCCCGAAGGCTCCAATACCCCCACAACCGTCATTTTGAGAGGATAGACACCGGCCAGGTCGAAGAGGTTCGAAGGCGCGGAGGTGAGGGAATCGCCCGGACCCAAACCCAAGCGCCGGGCAACGCCCGCGCCGAGCACGGCCTCTCCCAACGTCGCGAAGACGCGCCCTTCTCCGGTTTTCAGGCCCCGGAACGACAGATAATCAAGCGTGGTGCCGACAACGGGCGCGGCTTCCGCCTGGAACCGCAGGTGAAGGGGAATGGCCTCGGCCAACCCGCTATCCCATATCGCCTCGACCTCAGCCATCGAGAGCGGGTCGGGCCGGTCCTCGGAGAAATAAAGCGCGTTCATGACAAGGTCCAAACGGCTGCCCCGCGCGCCGACCAGCAAGGGTGTGGCTTCGGCCCGTGCGGCCAGACGCTCTTCGCTAGCGGTCAGCAGGCGCTCGATCGTCGCCGGAACCGCCAGGACCAGCGCAATCGCGGCGACCAAGACAGCACTGCGCCAGCGGTGCCAAACGATATGCGCCCAAGCAAGATACAAGGTGCTCAAGGCTCGGCACCGATGCGGTAATCGCGGAAGTCCACCACGCGGTCGAAGCGCTGGAGGAGTTCCGTGTCATGGGTCACGGCCAAAAGGGCCGCTCCTTCGGCCGCCACGCGCTCGAACAGCAGGTCCAGGACGCGCAGCTTGTTATCGGGATCCAAGGCGCCGGTGGCCTCATCCGCCAAGACTAAACGCGGAGCGGTGATCAGGGAGCGGCAAATGGCGGCGCGCTGACGCTCCCCGCGGCTCAAGGCGTTGGGATGACGACCGAACTGCTTGCCGATGCCCGCCGCTTCGGCCAAGGCCCGCGCCCGGGCGCGCGTCGCCACGTCAAGTTTCAGGGCATTGGAGATGCGATAGGGATAGAGAATGTTCTCCTGGATGGTCAGATAATCCAGGAGCTCAAAATCCTGGAAGACGAACCCGATCCGGCGGAGCCGGAAGGCCCGGCGCGCTGCATCGGACATCAGGGAGACCTCCTCGCCATCGACGCGCAGCGATCCGGCGCTTGGAAGCCGGATGCCGGAAATCAGATCCAGCAAGGTGGTCTTGCCCGAGCCGCTAGGCCCTACCACCGCCAGGCGCTCGCCCTCGGCCAAATCGAAGGCGGGGATGCGCAGCTGGAACCCGCCCGCGGGATAGGCGAACGCAAGATCGCGAATCTCTATCATTCCGGGCTCGTACCTTGCCCGGGCTGGCTTGGCTCGTCGGGCGCGTCCACAATGGCTCCCGCTTCCCGGCGATCTACTTCGCGCAGGTCGAAAGCGACGATTCTCCAGCCGCCCCGCACACGGTCGAAAATCATATCGGCGCTATAGGCATTGCCACGCCGGTGCTTGTGCTCAGCATGCCCGACCAGGCCCAGCACCCGCCACTGCACCCGCGCGAAGAGTTGGTTGTCCTCCCGTTCCGCCGAGGCAGACAAGATCTCCAGCTCGTGCACCTCTTGCCCCGCTTTCTCCAAACCCGATTGCAGGATTGCCGCGCGCCGCTGCAGATAGAGCTCTTCCAGGGCCGGCCCGTCGGTTGCCTGGGCTAGAATGTCGTGGATGCGCGCTTCCTCGGTCTCCTCGAAGGCGCGGTAGACACTTTCAAGCGCCCAGCCGGCAAGCTCATCGATCCGCTGCTGGGCGGCATCAGGCGCCAGTTTGACGAGTTCGACCGGCACCTCTATCGCGGCCTCCACCGCGTCCCGCTTTGCCGAGGCAAGCGCAAAAAGCCCGGCCGCCGCCAGAGTGGCGGCGAGAGATATGGCAAGAGCAATCGCGATCGAGCGGCCCGGAACGTGCCCGCCCAGTTTGCTCCCGCCAAGCCTGTACCCGGATGCGAGGCGATGCGAGGGATCGGCTGTGGTTTCGCTCATGGTATCGGATGGCGCTCTAAAGAAGGGAGGCGATGATCTGGCGCTGGATATCCGAGGTTCCGGAATAGATGACCCCACCCAAGGCGTCCCGCAGGTCGCGCTCGGCATCCTGTCCACTCATGTAGCCCTCCCCGCCTCGGATCCGCAAAGCGTCCTGGCTCGACGCGACGAAGGCCTCGGAGATCTGCAGCTTCGCCATGGCAGCCTCCAGAGCGCATGGCTCGCCCCGCGATTTCAGCCAGGCCGCCTTGTAAAGCAGCATCCGGGAAAGTTCGAGCCGGAGGCGCATATCCGCCAGGCGGTTTGACACCGATTGGAAGCCATCAATGCTTTGCCCGAAGACCTTGCGGCCGCGCGCGAAGGCGACGGAATCTTCCAACTGTCGGGCCATGGAGCCGACATGGCTGGCGAATATAAAGCTGCGCTCCCATTCCATGGAATGCTGAAAGATGCTGGCACCGTCGCCTTCGTCCCCGAGCCTGCGGTGCTCCGGCACCCAGCAATCGCGCAAGGTGAGCGTCCCCATGAGCGAACCCTGCAAGCCCATTTTCTCCTGAACCGGCCCGCGGTCAAAGCCGGGATCGCTGGCTTCGACAAGAAACGCCGAAAGCCCCCAGCGCCCCTGGCTTGGATCAGTGCTGGCGAAAACCAGCGCGAGATCGCAAACCGGCCCCATACCGATGTAGATCTTCTTGCCATTCAAGACGTAGCCGGCTTTCCGCCGCTCCGCACGCGTTTTGAGGGCGAAAGCATCGGAGCCGGACTCCTTCTCGGTCATACCATGAGCACCAACCATCCGGCCGTCGCACAGCGCCGGCAGGTAGCGTTGCTTCTGCGCATCGGTTCCAAAGGCCAGGACCGGCTCCATCACGGCCCAAATCTGGCCGTTGACCGCCAAGGTCAGGCCATTGTCCGGGCATCCCTGGCCCAGCGCCTCAAGGATCGCCACCGCTGTCACGGTGTCGTAGCCTTCGCCGCCGTAGGCTTGCGGGGTGGCGCAGCCCAGCAGCCCAAAATCCGCGCAAGCTTGCCAAGCCGCTCGCCAATCCGCCGCGTTCCCGCCAAGAGTCTCGCGCGCGAATGCCAAGGTTCTGGAATGCAGGTCGATCTGTTCGTTGGTCAGCGAGAAATCCATGCGGTCCGCCGCCTCATATCGCAAAGACTAAGTACCCGTGTAAACTAGCAGGAAGCCGCCGGGTATCAATTGCCAGGCGCCGCAGGAGGTTCCTCAAACACGGGCACGTCAATCGCCAAGCAGCCATGAGAGTGCGTCATCGCCAAAATTCTGATCGTCAATAGCGCGCTGATCGGGCATCTGCACGCCACGTTGGAGCTCGCCGATCGCCTGCGATCGCGCGGTCACGAAATATTTGTGCTGGGACCGGCCAAGCTCGAGCCCGATGTGGCCGTCATGGGCTTTTCCTTCGCCGCGATCCCGGACTATCCCCTCGGTGGCCCACCGGTGAAGCGGATAAAGGGGGCCGCCGCCCGTGACGCCGGCCAGAGACGCGCACGGCAAGCGGCGGGCGTTGAGGCCTTGGATGTCGGGCCTCTAGCAAGCGTCCTGAAGTCATTTGGCCCCAACCTGGTCCTGATCGACTTCGAGATGCACGCCCATATCATGACCTGCGTGGCCGAGGGGTATCCGGTGGCGCTGTTCACCGGCATCATCGCCGGACTGCCCGGACTACAGGCCCCTCCGCTGCATCTCGGCATTGTTCCTGGAGAGGGATTCGGCGGGAGCCGGGCCGGGGTCGGTCTCGCGTGGCTGCGGTTCTGGATTTGGAAGCATCGCAAGCGCCTCGCCGAAAAGCGGCGCTTCGGCGGGGGAGATTATGACTCCCTGCTGCAAGCCTACGCCCGCGCGCGCGGCTTCGATTTCGCAGGCGAGATCACCCGCTGGCGCTGGCAAATTCCCTTCTCCTACAAGAAGATTCCACTACTCCTCTTTCACGCCCGCGCGTTCGACCTTCCCAGCCCCCGGTCCCCTTTGATCTCCTATGTCGGCCCCATGCTCAGCGAGCCGCCGGAAGGCAGCGCCCAAAGCGCCGGCCGCGCTGCGGAGGTTCTGTCCAAGCTCGCGGAGGTCCGGGAGCGGCACGGCGGGAAGCTGATCTATATCGCCTTCGGCACCATCGCCGCGCCGCCACCCGAATTCCTCACTTCGCTATGGGAGGTGGTGCGCCGAAACCCGGGCTGGCTCTTTGTTCTCGCAGAAGGCGGACGGCCCCTCGGTCTCGAGAAGGACCTTCCGGCCAATCTCCTCCGCTTCGCTTGGGTGCCACAATATCAGGTCCTTCGCTTTGCGGACGCGGCGATCATCCACGCGGGCCAAAACAGCATCGTCGAGTGCATCGACCGGGGTGTGCCCATCCTCGCCTTCCCCTTTCCGGTCAACGATCAAATGGGAAACGCGGCGAGGCTGCGTTATCACGGCTTGGGGGTTATCGGAAAGATGACCGATCAACCAGAGGAGATCGAGCAGGCCCTGCGGCAAGCCATGAGCGATCGGAAAATCAGCGAAAGCATCGCGCGCATGAGGGGCGTGTTCCACCGCTACCGGAGCGAGGGCCGGGCGGAGCAGACCGTGGAGGCGCTCTTATCCGCCCCTAACGGCCCCTCATGACGGAGGCCAAGGACCCTCGGGCGGCGGAACCGCCCGCCGAGATCGACGTCTGGAGCGTTTCCTTGCCCCGCGCCCTGGACCAGACCCAGGTTTCAGCCTGCCACGCGGTGATGCCGCCAGGCGAGCGAGAAGCCGCGGCCCGCTTCCGCGACCCGGGGCGGCGGGATCAGGCGATCGTCGCGCGCGCGCTCTCCCGCAAAGCCTTGTCCCTTCGCCTGGGCGTCAATCCGGAGGGGCTGATGTTTGAAACCGGAGAGAACGGGCGCCCTTGCCTCGCCGCCGGTCAAACGGCGCGAAACGTTGACTTCAACCTGGCCCATACCGAGGGCTTCGTCGTCTGCGCGGTGGCCGAGAACCTGCGTATCGGGGTGGATGTCGAGCCCTTGGCCCGTGCGGACGACCTGCGCGAAGTTTCCCCCCGGTTCCTGTCGCCAAGCGAAGGCACTACCCTGCAACAGCTTGATCGAGCCGGTCAAATCGCGTGGCTGCCGCGGCTTTGGACCTGCAAGGAAGCTTACGCCAAGGCCCTTGGTCTCGGCTTGTCGGCGCCGCTTCAGGAGCTTAGCTTTCGCGTCACCCCGCAAGCC